>CAYXMV010000115.1:0-7033 GCA_964466235.1 uncultured Muribaculaceae bacterium
CGCCTCCGAAATGTTCACCTCGGTGATCTTTCCTTCGCCTTTGAGGATCTTGAACGATCTCTCTAATCTTTCGCTTAAATTTTCAAACATATCTGTTATTTTATATTTCTATCTTTAAGATCCTTCGCTCCGCTCAGGATGACAGTTGTTACTCGCAATATGCCGTTTCTTCGCTCAATATGCCGTTGCTTCGCTTTAGATGACAGCTATATGTCAGACCGTAAAATAGTCAGCATTCTGCGGAGCATCGTCAAGACGGTCGCTGAACACCGACGGAGCAAGGTCCTTCATGTTGTAGCGGCTGGCCATCACCTGGCCGTATGCGCCGGTGCTGCGTATAGCCATAAGGTCACCGCGCACGCTCAGAGGCAGCAGACGTCCCGCACCCCACACGTCGCTGGATTCGCACACCGGACCTACGATGTCGTAGGCCTGATGGGTAGGGAAGAAAGTCCTCATCTGAGCCGAGAGATTCTCGATCTTATGGTAGGCACCGTAAAGTGCCGGCCTTATGAGGTCGTTCATGCCGGCATCCATGATGAGAAAGTTCTTCGTCTCGCCGCTCTTCACGAAGAGCACCCTCGATATGAGGGTCGCGCACTGCGCAACGAGCGAACGTCCCGGCTCCACATGCACCTTCTGGTCCTCGCGGCGGACGATATTCTCGCTGATGGTCCTGAACCATGTCTCGAAATCCGCAATAGGATTCTCGTCAGGGTCGTCATAATCCACTCCGAGACCGCCTCCGAGGTTGATGTTGTCTATCTTGAGGCCGTTTCTCTCGAAGTACGCCACTATCTCGTTCACCCTCTGGCACTCGAGCGCAAACACCTCATCGACACGGGTGATCTGCGATCCGATATGGAAATGCAGTCCTATGAAATTGATGTGCTCGCTCTTGCGCAGTACCTCGATGAGCTTGTCGAACTCATGCTGCGAGATGCCGAACTTGTTCTCATACAGACCCGTGGTCACATATTTATGGGTGTGCGCATCGATGTCAGGGTTGATCCTGACCGACACATTGGCCTTGAGGCCATGCACATGGGCCATTTCGTTGATGACGTATATCTCCTGAAGAGACTCGCAGTTGAAGGCCTCGATACCGAGCTTCAGTGCGTTGTAGATCTCCTTGTCGCTCTTGCCGACTCCGGCATACACAATCTTCTCTGCAGGGAAGCCGCAGTCGTGGGCATGGAGCACTTCATTGCCGCTCACGCAGTCGGCGCCGAAGCCCTTCCCGCTGATGTATTCGAGCAGTCTGCGCTCCACATTTGCCTTCACGGCATAATGTACCTTGATGTCGTGGCGGGCGGCAAGCACGGCGACATGGTCAACCGTCTTGCGGAAAAGATCCATGTCGTACCAGTAGAACGGTGTCGCCACCTTGTCCAGCTTCTCTATAATGTCCTGATCAATCATCTTTTTATCCTGAAATACACTGTTTTCCTGAAATCGTTGAAAACGGTTGCAAAAATAGCGAAAAAATCCTTAATTTCGCAGTTTGTATTGAAATAAGACACACAGCCTTTGCACACATAGAAATGTTAGCTATAAATATCAATCCGGATACTGCCGTACAACTCATAGTCGGGGTTGGCTCGACCTTGCTGGCCGTCCTGCTGATGCTGATCAAGATCCCTCAGTCCGACTACAGCATCAAGCTCAGCAACTCCAAGATTGCCATAGTGGTAAGTTTTCTGATATGCAGCTTCATGATGTATTACACGATGGCGAACTATGGCAATCCCCGTATATGGGACTGGGATATGTTCACAATGCTCGCTATATATATCGTAGTGCATTTCTCGACATCCATCATATCGTATGCTATGATAGCCCTTCTCAAGACCGAGAGGCACAGGAAGCAGAACCTCTTCGTCCCGGGCCTTTTCGTATCCGGCCTGACGGCCTTCATGCTGATAGAGTTCTACATGGCAGGAAACATGAAGGTGTTCTGGTTCGTCTGTATCATAGCCCTGACAGCCTTCCTGATCCAGTCCATAACATATATCGTCTATTTCGACCGTGCCTACAAGCAGGCTCTGAAGGAATTGGAAAGCTATTATGACGAGGATGAAAGTCACAAGATCAAGTGGGTGCGGTTCTGCTACATCATAGCGATGCTCACGAATATCTTCATACTTGTCTATCTCTGCCTGTACTGGTTCCTGGACTATAAGATGGCCATTGCCTCACTTTATACAGTTTGGTACCTTCTTTATATGCTATACCTTACCTCCAATTTCATATCTTTCCTCGGCAGCCATAAGCTGGTCCTCGATGCGTTTGCGCACAAGGCTCTCTCAGGTCAGGACATCAAGATGAGAAGGGAAAACCGCAAGATGGCCAGGAATCCTGAAAAACCGGAAGAGTCATTCAAGGAACATGAATATGCGAAGCTCGCCCGGTCATTGGACAAGTGGGTGGAGGCCAGAAGTTATCGCAAATATGACAAGAGCCGTGAAGAGATAGCCTCGGAGCTCAATACTTCAAAGGAATTTCTGCATCACTATTTCATGACAAGGGTAGGCATAGACTTCAAGACATGGAGAACCCAGCTCAGGATCGAGGATGCCAAGCAGATGCTTCTTGCAGACAGGAATCTGTCAACCAATCTGATAGGGGAGATGTGCGGATTCAGCGACCGTTCGAATTTCCACAGACAGTTCGTCAAGATTGTGGGATGCTCTCCGAAGGAGTGGCGTGATTCAGGCGGTAATTCAGTACGACGGAAGTAGAATCATTGCTGTCCGCTTCCTGAAAGAGCATGACCTTGTCGGTCAGAGTCTCGAATTCCCCGCCGTTCTTCTCACCGTCAATGTCGGTAAGTGTCAGCGTAACGCTGCTTTCCACTCCGATGAACGGTTCCAGGATGTTTGTCTTGAACTTTCCTTCGCTTGATGTATATAGCACGTCGGGTTCCAGGCCAGTTCCCCAGTCGAGGGTCACCATTATATATTCTATAGGATTGCTGTCGCTGTCGCTCACGGTACCTTCGATGGCATAGATGTCCCTATCATCTATGGACTCCATATCGAAAGGAAGTGCCATGCACGACATTGCCGTCAGGCCAGCTGCGGCTGACAATATGTTTAAGTACCTCATCTTCATTTCTTCTTCTCCAATTTGAAGTCGCAGTCATTGACAATGAATTTCTCCTGATGACTGTCGAATGACACTCCCGACCATGTGATGTCTATCTCATTGACAGAACCTTCATAGACATCTTCCGTATCTGTGGCTGTGATCAGGATGGTTATCTCATGGGAAAATCCAGAGGCTTCCACCATGTATGTGCCATGATTGTCGGAATACACATTCTTCTCCTGAAGCGGAACTCCTCCGGGGTTGCCTTTGGGAAACGCTGTGAAGGAAATCTTTATGCCTTCAAGCGGTGCATCAGTCTCAATGTCAGACACAGTTCCTGTGATTGCCAGGCTCATATCGCCTTCGGAATCAGTTGCTGCATCATTCATTACCAATGCATCGCACGAAAATGCCGCTGACAGTGTCAGCAGCATCATAAGTATGTTGAATATGTCTCTTTTCATTCCGGGAACTTTATTCCGGCTCAGTCTTAGTACGCTGCAAAGGTACTCAAATTTCCGTATATTGCAAATCCCGCCCGGTCATTGACGGAGCCGCTCGAGCAGCAATGAAAGAAATTTCTCCTCAGAAAGCCCCAGAAGCCTCATCTTGCGGCCTATTTCAGGCAGTTCGGTTTCAAGAAACTCCTTCCTCTGTGCCTCCAGGACAATACGTGGAGCATCCGGACTGATGAAATAACCTATTCCGCGTCTGTTATAGATGATGCCTTCCCCGGTCAGCTTTTCATACGATCGCATGACGGTATTGGGATTGACCCCGATTTCTGCTCCGTACTCGCGCACCGATGGGATACGCTCGTCCGGCCTCAGCTTTCCGCTGAGAATCTGCTCGCATATCGCGTCGCAGATCTGCAGATATATAGATTTGTTCATGTTGAATTCCATAACGGCGGTATTTTAGAAACTGTTTCTTAGTGCTTCATGGTCTTGATCCTGAACCATATACCGGCAATCAAGGCGATATTTGTGATGGTGTCGGATATGGTATCTGTCAATTTTATATTCCTGAAGAAAGAGATCTCGTCAAGTCTTTCGAGTGCTCCGACCGGATTCTCGGATGCCAGTACAGGTATCTGTGAGACCCACTCCATCATGACCGGACTCATGGCGATGCTCGTGATCATGCCTGCCGCCATGATTACAAGGATGGTCTTTACTGTCTTTCCGTTCTTGAAACAGATGGCTCCGAGGACGAAAGGAAGTATTGTCATAGGCAATTCATCTATCCACAGCCATGGGTCCATGATGTTCTTGATGAATACCACACCCTGGGTAGGAAGGACGATTCCGTCGGACGTGACACCCTTATCGAGCAACGTGTTCAGGGTTGACATCGCCCGGGTGAAGAATGCTGTCAGATTCTGTCCGCATGTCGCGTCCAGGGCGCAGATGATGGCATCGAGTCCGAGAAAGAGCACTATGCCGATTACCGGCCCGATTATCAGGGTGATGATCAGCATGCTCAGGAATTTTTCCAATCCGGATGCCGGAACCATCAGCCACTCCGATCCGTACTGTTTTTCAGTGAGTCTGCCATAGCATTTTGCCGGCATGGTGACAACGATGCATAGCATCGCGACCATGAAGGCAGTCATCCTGAACCCGATGCCCGGCCCTTGCCATGTGCCGTTGAAGATGAGGCTGATGGCGACTGTACATATATAGAGGGCGCCCAATATGAGCAGAGAGATTGTCGCGAGACTCAGTCCGTAATTGGCGGTACATGTCCTGATGTCGCTCGCAAAGTATCTTCCGAACCTGCGGAAGTTGAATATATCGTTATTTTTCATGATGTCCGTATTATATTGTCTGTCATTTTGAACCGATCATATCTGTCATTCTGAACGAAGTGAAGAATCCTTGTCGAAGATCTTCTTCATCAGTTCCTTATGCTGATGGACAGTATTGAAGAGCGCCTCGATGTTGACCTTGCTGTCAGCTCCGTCAGTGTTGAGCCTCACATGGATGCTGCCTCCCGGAGTAGTCTCGCTGTAAAGGACTCCTTCCGTGCCGGAATTGGTGTAGTCGAAGTAGAGCTTCTCCGTGATTTCGTCAATCCCTGCGTTGAGAATGACCTCCTGACTGTCGAGTATGATGATGGGATCGATAATGTTTTCGAGGTCGCGCACCTGATGGGTGGAGATAAGTATTATCGAGTCCTCGCGTGTATATTTTGTCACAGCCTTCCTGAACTGGGCCTTTGAGGGGATGTCAAGGCCGTTGGTCGGCTCGTCCATGAACAGATGTTTCGTGTTGCATGCAAGGGCGAAGGATATATGGGTCTTTTTCAGCTGACCGAATGACATCTTCGTCATCTTCTGCTGCGGATCGGTCTCAAAGACTTCCATGATCTCCACAAACTTGCCGATGTCGAAACCAGTCCAGAACGTGCCGTAGTTCTTCGCGTAGTCTATAGCCTTCATGTTCACTGCGGCCGGTTCGTCGCTCAGATAATACTGCTCCGTCAGCAGTGACGGTCTCCTGTCGTAGGGATTCTGTCCGTCGATTGCGATAGTTCCGGCCGATGGACTCTTCAGTCCGCAGAGCAGCGTCAGGAGAGTGGTCTTTCCGACTCCGTTTTCTCCGAGAAGGCCATAGATGCGGCCCTCTTCCAGATTCATCGTGATGTTTTTCAGCACAAACCTTTTCTGTGCGGTCATGTGCCCTTTCTTCTTGTCGAGACTGATGCTTTTCAGTCCGTAGGTTTCTCCATACGTGAAACCAAGATCTTTGATCTGAATCATAGCCTTATTGATTAAAGTGTCTATTTGTTATAGTGTATTACCATACTAATACACTGCAAAGATAGTGATGATTATTTAATCTGCAACATTTTCTGTGAAAAAATGATAATCAGAAACTGAAATGAACTCCCGCAACTGCGAAAGACCTTGAATCAGAGGTAGTCAGGCCGATAGTAAGTCCTTCCCATGTGGAAATGGATCAGGACAGGACAAAGGAAAGTGCGGCTTAATGTTTTTCGATGTGGCAACGGCTACGGAAATCACGTATGTTTTCTTCCAGACGAGTAGTTTCGGAAGCGGGGAGCGCCCAGTTCAGGAAACGTTCGCGGATGTAGTTGACTGCCTGCTGTGACGGATGGCACATGTCCTCTGCATAGAATCGGTAGTCGCGAAGCTCGTCCATCATGATTTCGTAGGCAGGGAAGTAATCAGCCGGAACCGGTCCACTCTTTCCGGAGGCCCATGCCATCGCTTCTTCCACGCCGATCAGGAGAGAGGCCTTGCTGATCTGGTTGCCGTGCGCTCCGTCCTTGAAATGGCGGATAGGGCTGACCGTAAATATGAACTCTTTCGGAGTGCCGTTGCCTTCGTTGCAGATAGCCATGATTTCCTTCAGGGCCCCGGCTGTTCCGTCGGCCGTAAGAAATTCGCGGGTGAATTCGGCCGCAGGTCTCTTCAGACAGTTAGAGACCACACGGTCTGTCCCGATATGTCTGAAACACCAGCTTGTGCCGAGGGTGATGATGACCTTGTTGCAGTCTCTGAAGAACTCACGTGCCTTCTTCAGGGCGGCATTGGCTTCCCTCAGGAATTCCTCCCGGGAGGGGCGTGCAAAGGATGTGTGATGGGAGAAGGAGCATGTCCTTTCGTCACCGGCCCCGATGGTCATGCAGTCCTCAGGTCCGAAGAGCCTGTCTCCGGCCAGCAGACGGAAACTCTCGAGAAGGGATATGGGATTGTAAAGCGTCCCGAAAGGATTGACGCATGCATCGAAACCGAAATCGACAAGCTGCCGCCCGATGCTGTCGGTGAAGCAGCTTCCCGCCATCAGTATCCTGTCGTCGTATGAAATGCCGACCTTGCATCTTTCGTCGGTCACCGGTGTCTGTAATTTCATGTCCTCGATATTAGAAACTGTTTAAATTTTTCTCCGAAAAATCATTAATTGTTGAAACTGAA
>CAYXMV010000116.1:0-7030 GCA_964466235.1 uncultured Muribaculaceae bacterium
AAAAATCTACTCGAAAATTCATCATAATATTTCAAATGATAAAATTTTAAACAGTCTCTAAAGATTATCGTAACCCTTCTCTTCGATCTCGGCAACAAGTTCCTTGCCCGCTGTCTTGACAATGCGTCCGTCCTTGAGCACATGCACTACATCTGGAACGATATAGTCCAGAAGTCTCTGATAATGAGTGATGACGATAGCAGCCTTCTCTGGAGTATGGAGGGAGTTCACACCGTTTGCCACAATACGAAGAGCATCCACATCAAGTCCGCTGTCGGTCTCGTCAAGTATGGCAAGCGTAGGATCGAGCATAGCCATCTGAAAAATTTCGTTGCGTTTCTTCTCGCCACCTGAGAATCCGACATTCACCTCTCTCTTGGCAAACTCCGGCTTCATCTGCACGAAAGCCATCTTTTCACGCATCAGCTTGAGGAAGTCGCCGGCCTTGAGAGGCTCGAGCCCCTTGCCCTCACGATGGGCATTGCCAGCCGTCTTCATGAAGTTGGTGATGGTCACTCCCGGTATCTCCACCGGATACTGGAATGAAAGGAAAATGCCCGCCCAGGCTCTTTCCTCAGGAGACATGGCCAGCAGGTCCTGTCCCATGAACTCAACCTTTCCGGCCGTCACAGTGAACTGCGGTTTGCCGGCAAGGACTGCCGACAATGTGCTCTTTCCTGCACCGTTCGGACCCATGACCGCATGAATCTCTCCTTTGCGGATTGTCAGGTCTATACCTTTGAGGATCTCCTTATCCTCAACCGAGGCTCTGAGGCCTTCTATCTTCAATAATATATCGCTCATATCTCTATAAATACTCTTCTTATTTATCTTATTCGTCCATGGAAAGGCCCGTTTCCATGGAAACGTGTCACTTATTTCTGCATTTGTCCACCAAAAGTGGCATTGATGTGGACAAACGAGACTACGCGTCCTTCCGATAAAGTCTGTACCATGTAAACAGAGACCATATACCGTTCACAAGGTAGAGACAGCTCACAATAGGCATGAATACCAGCCCGGCCTTCAGGTAGAGCGTCAGATTGGCTATGTTCACAAACAGCCATGCCACCCAGCAGTCCCATTTCTTAAGGGCAGACAGAGTCTGGGCCGTAAGGATGAGCACTGTCACGCAACAGTCCAGATACGGAAGGGGGTTGGCAGGGAAATATCCAGAAAACCACCTTGTACCCATCATGCTCATCAGCCATCCCCACACAAAAGCGAGTACCAGTACCAGCACCACGACAATTCCCCTTTGCGGCCATGTCAGCATCGACACCTTCAGGTCTCCGCTGCCGGAAGCACTCTCCTCCGACTTCTTCGGATGGCTCCATCTGTACTGTCCCATTATATTGATTCCTAACGAGATAGGCTGAAGAATCAGATTAGCATAGAGATTCTTCTGCCAGAACATGAAGAAAAGCAGTGCCGTATAGACATATCCGACATAGAAATTGCTCTTCCTGTTGCGTCCAGCCAGGAACACCGTGGTCAATCCGAACACCGCCGACAGCAGATCTATAAGCAGCACCGGCTTCCCGCCCATTTCAAAAAGTACTATATTCCAAAACTCCATCATCCTACAGAACCCTCCAATGATACCTGCAACAGTTTCTGTGCCTCCACGGCAAACTCCATAGGAAGCTTAGCCAGCACCTCACGTGCATAACCGTTAACAATAAGACCCACGGCATCCTCAGGACCGATTCCCCTCTGGTTGCAATAGAACAGCTGATCTTCGCTTATCTTAGAAGTCGTTGCCTCATGTTCCACTACAGCCGTCTTGTTGGCATTCTCGATATACGGGAAAGTATGCGCACCGCACCGTGAACCTATCAGAAGGCTGTCGCACTGCGAATAATTCCTTGCATTGTCCGCGCCCGGAAGCATCTTCACAAGACCACGGTAACTGTTCTGGCTGCGTCCTGCCGAGATACCTTTGCTTATGATCCTGCTTCGCGTATTGCGCCCGATGTGTATCATCTTGGTTCCTGTGTCCGCCTGCTGCATATTGTTCGTCACGGCTACGGAATAGAACTCCGAAGAAGAATTGTCACCCTTGAGGATGGTCGAAGGATATTTCCATGTTATTGCTGAGCCCGTCTCCACCTGAGTCCACGAAAGATGGCTGCCGGAGCCCTTGCAGATTCCTCTCTTGGTCACGAAATTGAAGATGCCTCCCCTTCCCTGGGCATCACCGGGATACCAGTTCTGCACAGTGGAATACTTCACCTCTGCATCCTTCTCCACAATGATCTCGACCACAGCGGCATGAAGCTGGTTTTCGTCACGCATCGGCGCCGTACAGCCTTCCATATAGCTCACATACGAGCCCTCGTCCGCAACAATCAGCGTTCTTTCGAACTGACCGGTACCCTTCGCATTGATTCGGAAATAGCTTGAAAGCTCCATCGGACAGCGCACGCCTTTCGGAATATAGCAGAAAGAACCGTCGCTGAATACAGCCGAATTGAGTGCCGCATAGAAATTGTCACCCACTGGAACCACCGACGCCAAATACTTCCGTACAAGGTCAGGATGTTCGCGCACAGCCTCAGAGAAAGAACAGAATATGATTCCCTTCTCCTGCAGCGCGGCACGGAAAGTAGTCTTGACGGAAACCGAATCGAATACGGCATCCACAGCCACACCCGCAAGGGCAGCACGCTCATGAAGCGGAATACCTAATTTGTCGAATGTCTTTTCAAGCTCCGGGTCGATCTCCTTAGGACGGTCCTCGTCTCTCTTCGGAGCCGCATAATAGATTATGTCCTGAAAATCTATTTCAGGAATGTCAAGATGTGCCCATGTCGGCAAAGTCATCTTCTGCCAGCGGCGGAACGCATCGAGACGGAACTCCAGCATCCACTCCGGCTCTTCCTTTTTCGCCGAAATCAGGCGTATTATATCTTCATTGAGACCTTTCGGAATGAATTCCTGCTCGACGTCGGTCACGAAGCCGTGCTCGTATTCCTTTTCCGTAATGCCTTCCAATATTTCTTTATCCTTGCTCATATTCTTCATATAGATCCCTCGACTACGCTCGGGATGACAATAAAACTGCTATCCTGCAATGTCAGGACCATCAAAGACCCCAATCTGCAAAGATAGCAGTTTTTACAAATATTCTCAACAGAGATTATATCACGGCTGTTCAAATGTCACCGGAATGGTCATGCGGACTCCGCGGTTTGCACCGTTGTAGCTGCCCGGCTCCCATTTAGGAGAGCGGCTGACTGCCGTCACTGCCGCTTCATTAAGTAGGTGTTCAGTGCCATAGATGGCATGGACATCGGCCACTTCGCCTTCCTTCGTCACTGTAAACTGCACTATCACAGTACCATAGAGAGGATTTCCCGACGGAGTCAGAGGAATGCTCAACTGGGAGCCAACCCAATGGACAAAGTCATTGATGTCGCCGCCGAGGAACTTAGGCTTCACAAGAGAAGCCATATCCATATCGCCGCCGGTCTCCCAATAGACCCGCAGATCATACAGAAAATTCTGCTGCTGTGGAGTAAGGCTCATCTCCGGAAAGACAGGTCTGCGCGAAGCCAGGTACTGAGGCGGTCTGGAATATTCAATTATCTTCTTCTTGAGCTTCCCCTTTCTGAACTCTCCGATAAGCACAGATCCGTCCCTGCGGTGAAGAGTATCTATGCCGTGAGGACGGCCATCCAGAAAGCCTCCGACCATCACGACTCCATATTCGTCACGATATATGCATCCGTAGCCGGTGCGCTCCCCATCCTTATATTCCCCGCAATAGTTCTCGCCATTGGAAAGATAGGCCACACACGGTCCTTGAGGAACCCCTTTGACGAAATTGCCGATAATCAGGCCCTTGTCATAAGAATAATACGAGCCGGAGCCTTCCGGCCATTGGCCGACATAATCATACATATCGGTAATTATCACGGTGTCACGCACTTCCTGCGCAGAAAGACAGACTGATGCGGCTGTCGCCAGCATCAATGCGAAAAAGAAATGTACGGTTTTCATGGCTCTAAAAATTCAGGTTTCCGAAATATAGTCATTTTTTTCGTATTTTCCACACATGCGTACTAAAAAATCCGCCACCGGTCAATAACGGCAGCGGAACTGTATAGCCTGGCGCATCAGCGCCATATCTTGCAAGTCTAATGGATCAGGACTGTGAGTCCGGCCATGACGATTGAAACCATGCTCATCAGCTTGATAAGTATATTGAGCGAAGGTCCCGAAGTATCCTTGAACGGATCACCGACAGTGTCACCGGTGACTGTAGCCTTGTGAGCTTCCGAGTTCTTTCCTCCGAGATGGCCCTCCTCCACATACTTCTTGGCATTGTCCCATGCACCGCCTGAATTGGCCATGAACACCGCAAGCACGAATCCGCTGCCGAGTCCACCGATGAGAAGTCCCATGACACCTGCAACTCCGAGGACGAGCCCGACTATAACAGGAACGATGATGGCGATGAGCGAAGGAAGAAGCATCTCCCTCTGAGCTCCCTTTGTAGATATTTCCACACAACGTGCATAGTCCGGAGTAGCCTCACGGGTGAGGATGCCCTTGATTTCGCGGAACTGGCGGCGCACCTCTGTCACCATGCTCTGAGCCGCACGGCCTACTGCATTCATAGTAAGACCGCAGAAGAGGAAAGACATCATCGCTCCGATGAATACACCCACAAGCACCATCGGATTCATGAGATCCACGTGATAATAGGCCATAATATCCGGAATCGTAGCCTGCGCCGCATCGATGAGCTCTCCGGAAACAGAGGTTATCTGCCTGCCGATATGCGTGAGCCCGATCTTTATTTCCTCAATGTATGAAGCAAGAAGGGCGAGGCCTGTGAGAGCCGCCGAACCAATGGCGAAGCCCTTTCCGGTAGCAGCCGTAGTGTTGCCGAGGGCGTCGAGCACGTCCGTACGGCGGCGCACCTCTGGGTCAAGTCCGCTCATCTGCGCATTGCCTCCCGCATTATCGGCGATAGGGCCGTATGCATCGGTAGCGAGAGTTATACCGAGAGTCGAAAGCATTCCGACGGCAGCGATACCGATTCCATAAAGGCCCATGCTGAGGCTCTGAGCCGAGAACGAGAGGTCGAATCCGTTGGCACAGAGGTATGCCAGCATAATTGCCACAGCTATCGTCACGACAGGAATTGCAGTAGAAAGCATTCCGAGGCCCACACCTGAGATGATAACTGTAGCAGGACCAGTCTCAGCACTCTCCGCAAGCTTCTGAGTAGGACGATAAGAGTGTGACGTATAATATTCCGTAGCCTGACCTATGATGACACCGGCAACAAGACCGACAACCACAGAGAATGAAACCCCCACCCAGTTCTCCATTCCGAGAAGATACATGATGCCGAAAGTAGCGGCAGCTATAAGCACCGAGCTGAGATTGGTTCCCACGCTGAGAGATTTCAGAAGCTGCTGCATCCCGGCTCCTTCCTTTGTACGTACCATATAGATTCCTATTATAGAAAGGAATACACCGACAGCTGCAATCAGCATAGGAGCAAAGATAGCCTTGATCTGAAGGTCAGTTCCCCCCATATAATACGCAGAAGCGCCGAGTGCACATGTCGCAAGAATAGATCCGCAATAAGACTCGTACAGGTCAGCACCCATTCCGGCCACATCACCTACATTGTCGCCCACATTATCTGCGATTGTCGCCGGATTGCGAGGATCATCTTCCGGAATGCCTGCCTCGACCTTTCCCACGAGATCCGCACCCACGTCAGCCGCCTTGGTATAGATACCTCCGCCGACACGTGCAAAAAGAGCCTGAGTGGAAGCACCCATTCCGAAAGTAAGCATGGTGGTGGTGATGATCACGAGATTCTGAGGTTCGGAGGTAGGATAGAATCCTGAAAGAACGAGCCACCAGAGAGCTATGTCAAGGAGTCCGAGACCCACAACTGTAAGACCCATCACCGCGCCGCTCCGGAAAGCCACCTTAAGACCAGAATTGAGAGAACGCATGGCAGCATTTGCCGTCCTGGCAGATGCATATGTGGCGGTTTTCATACCCACGAAGCCTGCAAGTCCGGAGAAGAAACCTCCTGTGAGGAATGCAAAAGGCACCCACGGATTCTGCACGCCGAATCCATACGCAAGAACAGCAAAGAACACCGCAAGGATAATGAACACGATTGTCACGACCTTATACTGCTGCTTCAGATAGGCCATGGCTCCATCTCTGACGAACTTGGCGATCTCCTTCATCGTCACGGTTCCTTCACTTTCCTTCATCATCTGACGGAAAAACAGATAGGCGAACAGCAATGCTACGACTGCAGCCGCCGGCACAAGATAGAATAGATTGGTCATATAAGTCAGTTTTTATATTGGTTTCGACATATTATGAAGCCTTTCCGTTCAAGCCGGATTGACAAATTTATTTAATATTTTCATATAGACAAGTGATTTCATTTAAAGATTTTTCAAATTTTATCAATTTTTGTAATATTATTTAATTTAGCACATTTATCAATTGATAATTTTATTATATTTGCAAAACTCCGGAATTTGGGTTTGCCAATGGTGCTATTCCACCAAAACGACCGTTCCGGTGGAGAAACGAGGGAAAATCATAGATTTCTCCATCAGAATGATGGTTTTGATGGAGAAAGATATATAGTTCAATGACGGGTACCGCTTCTGCGATACCCGTCATTGAACTATAACCCTATTATTAACAACTAAACTAACCTCAGCGACTCTTTTGCAAAGCCCGTGCCAAAACACAAAAAAATCCGGAAACATTGCGGAATCCGGATTATTTTGTGCAGCTCGAGGCTGCGGTTTCTTCTTTCAAGCGAATTAAGGTCGCTGAGATGCTGATTACTCAGCAGCAGGAGTCTCAACCTCAGCTGCAGGAGCCTCAACAGCCGGTGCAGCCTCGACAGACTTCTTTGAGCTACGGCGTGTTGTCTTCTTAGCAGCCTTCTTCGCTGTTGAAGCGAGAGCAGCCTCGTTGAAGTCAACGAGCTCGATGAGAGCCATGTCAGCTCCGTCACCCTGAC
>CAYXMV010000117.1:0-6845 GCA_964466235.1 uncultured Muribaculaceae bacterium
TTAGAGTTCCTGTTGCAACTTCATTTGTGCCGTGGTTACTCATTTGGAAATACATGCCTGTTTTTGGACAGAACCAAAGAGGATGGCCTTGTTGCTGTATTCCTGTGTTGTAGCATCCGGCCTGCTCACGAGTCTTTCTAATTCTTTGTACTTCATATCTCTTTGCTTTAATATTGTATTGCGAAGATAGTAATTTTTCTAACAACTGCAAAATGTTTGAGCAAAAAGATAGAAAAATATCTAACAAATTTCGCACCATAAAAGTAAGGGCATGCAAAAGGTAAAGTTGATTTCCCCCAGATAGGATTTGAAAAAGGGACCACAGAACGTGGCGTTTCAAAGGTAAGCAAGTACTGGTTTACGCATAAGATGTTCACGAACAGATGGCTGTGGCTGACGATAGCATTGGTCACCGCCATGACATTTGCAGTCATGCTGGTTCCGGGAATCCAGTCACTCTTCAGGCTTACTGCCTTGACATCGGGTCAGTGGTGGACAGTTGCCGGCCTTTCATTCGGAGTATTTGCATTGAGCGAAGTCTTTAAGCTCTTTACACGTAAATGACGGCCGCCTGCTTTGACGACGGGATGGTCGCCGTTCTCCCGTCAGTCAGTCTCTACTGAGCAACATCAAATTCCTTGATGTACGGATTGTCCGTGGTATAGGCGTCCCATCCCGGATTGCCGGTCCTGCAGAAGGAAGTCCATGCATCAACCATCTGAGCGCTCAGGGCATGATCTGCCTCTGTGAACGGCCTCCAGCTCTTGTCGAGGGTGCCGAACATATACCAGAGTTCGGAAGAGTGGAAGGCACCCGGATCTTTCTCCGGATCCTCGTCGTCTCCGGGAAGATTGCGCTTGAAGAAATACTGGTATGCCGGATGGGTGCTCTGCTTTGAACGGACTTCGCAGAATCTGCTTATGGAATTTCCGCCGAGTCCCCCATGTCCTGAGATGTGCATCCTATCATATAAGGAATGTCTGCGATTCTGCCGGCAGAAGCTGCAGAATTGAAATCCTCAGTCATGAAATGTCCGTCAGGATGAGGCGAGAGCATCACATATCTTCCGGCTTTTGCCGCCGCGCCGAGAATCTCGGCAGTCGAAGCGGTCCTCATCTGCCCGAGGGTGGTCCAGCCGTTTGCGTCCATAATCTCCTTTCCCTGTCTGTCGTAGAACGACTGTGGTGTCTCATTTTCGCCTCCGAGACTGAGTCCTCCGATCCCGCCGCCGCTCTGTATGATGGCTTTGGCCACAAGATTCTTCGAAAGCGGTGAAGTTACGAGATTCTTTATGCTCATTGCTCCGGCGCTCTGTCCGAGGATGGTTATGTTCGAAGGGTCGCCACCGAACTGCGCTATATTGTCGGCAATCCATTCAAGGGCAGCAATCTGGTCGAGCATTCCGTAATTTCCCGACCGTCCGCCCTGCTCTTCGGTAAGAAGCGGATGACTGAGGAAACCGAAATTGCCGAGGCGGTAATTTATCGTAACGAGGATGACGCCCCTTTTAGCCCAGGCCTCCCCGTCCATCGTGACTTCATAGCCATATCCGTTCATGAATGCACCTCCGTGCACCCACATCGCCACAGGAAGTCCGGCGTCAGTCTTTCCCACAGTACCGGCAGGAGCCCATACGTTGAGATAGAGGCAGTCCTCGCTTTCCTCAGGCGTGCCGTCCCAGTAGAACTCGTCGCCGTAGAATGTTCCCGGCTTGTTGCCCGGCTGAGGGCAGATAGGGCCGAATGTGTCGGCAATCTTCACTCCATCCCATGCCACCACCGGCTGCGGAACCTGCCAACGAAGATCACCGACAGGAGGGGCGGCGTATGGAATACCTTTATATATAAGTACTTCTTGAGTGTCTGACCCGACACCCTGAATCTGGCCGCCCGTGACGGTCAGCACCGGATTCTTCTGCATGCAGGCCGTCATCAGCATGCCGGCCAGTACGATGGCTAAAGTCTTTTTCATAACAGATAATTTTCATAAAGATAGAAATAATATCTTTAGAAACTGTTTAAATTTTTCTCCGAAAAATCATTAATTGTCGAAACTGAATAAATCTATTTGCCTATTATGCGCCTTTTCGGCATATTTTTCCTCTTTTCCTCGTCAGATAGCACCGCTATCCTCCTCTGAAAACAGAAAAAATCTACTCGAAAATTCATCATAATATTTCAAATGATAAAATTTTAAACAGTTTCTTATAATTCCTGAATTTGAACGATAGGATAACTTTTTGAATCTTCAGACAAACTTTGCATTGACTTGCGGTGACAGGATTGTGAAAGTTTTTGACAGGATAATAACAAATGCACTCAATACATTTGTCTATTTTTGTATTTAACCAAAAGATGATATTTATGAAAAGAAGAATATTCGGTTTCTTGATGGCTGTTCTCTGTCTGTCCGTTTCCTGTTCAGAAAAGCCTGAGGCCTATCTTATCGGAGTATCGCAATGCAGTGAAGATCTGTGGCGCGAGACTGTGAACAAGGAAATCCGGAGAGAGGCGGCGCTTTATGGGAATCTTGATGTGGAGATAAGATCGGTACGCGACGATTCGCGCCGGCAGATCGAAGATATTGAATATTTCATCAGTAAGAATGTGTATGTCCTTGTCGTCTCTCCTAACGAGTCGGCGGAACTGACTCCAGTGATCACCAAAGCCTATCAGGCAGGAATCCCGGTAATCCTGTTGGACAGGAAGATCGACAATGACCAATATACGGCTTATGTGGCGGTGGCGACAACCGGCAGATCGGATACATGGCTGCTGAATATATCGTGGCCCTTCTCAAAGGTAAGGGTGATGTCGTTCTTGTGAGAGGTACGAAGGGCTCTACGGCCGATACGGAGAGATATGAGGGTTTCCTGAAGGCCCTTGAGGATATGAATTCGGATGTCCGTATTGCAGACGAGTTTTTTGCGGATTTCCTTTTCGTAGAGGCAAAGAATGCCATGCTCCACTGTCTTGAGGCAAGCGGATTCGTCAATCCTGCCGATGTGGTTTTTGCCTTCAACGACCAGATGGCTAAAGTGTCTCTCATTGTCGTTCAGAGCATAATATCCTCATTCTGAGCGTCATCAAAGGGGCTTTACATAAAGAAGGCCAGCTGAAATGCTGGCCTTGAGGGTGCCCAGTGGGATTCGAACCCACGACATTCAGAACCACAATCTGACGCTCTAACCAACTGAACTATGGGCACCATGTTGGTTTAAGGACTGCAAAGATACGCAATTTTTTCTTTCCTGCAACATTCGTAAGCAAATTTGAGGCACTTTTTGAAAAAATGTGTTTTATTGCCGGCAGCTGAGGACTATAAATTGAAACAGTTTATTATATTTGTGCGATTTGTATAAATAATATTATGGGAAGAGAAGTAAGATTCTCCCTTGTATATAGGGATATGTGGCAGTCGTCAGGAAAATATGTACCGACTGTCAGTCAGTTGAAGGAAGTTGCACCTGCAATCATTGATATGGGATGTTTCGACCGTGTCGAGACCAACGGTGGTGCATTCGAGCAGGTCAATCTCCTCTTCGGTGAGAACCCGAACAGGGCGGTGCGTGAGTGGACGGCTCCATTCCATAAGGCCGGCATTCAGACACACATGCTTGAACGAGGTCTCAATGCCCTCCGTATGAATCCTGTTCCTGCCGATGTGCGTGAACTCATGTATAAGGTGAAGCATGCTCAGGGAACGGATATTTCGCGTTCTTTCTGTGGCCTCAATGATCACCGTAACCTCCGTCTCAGCGTAGAATATGCCAAGAAAGGCGGCATGATTTCTCAGGTAGCACTTTCCATCACCAATTCCCCTGTCCACACCGTGGAATACTATATGGGTGTGGTTGACAAGGTCGTGGAGTATGGATGTGATGAAATATGTCTCAAGGATATGGCCGGTATCGGACGTCCTACCTTCCTTGCGGAACTGACCCGTCAGATCAAGACAAAATACCCTCATATTAAAGTCCAGTACCATGGCCATTGCGGCCCGGGATTCTCTCCTGCATCCATGCTGGAGGTAGCTCGTGCCGGTGCAGACTATCTTGACGTGGCTGTGGAGCCGCTTTCATGGGGCAAGGTGCATCCCGATGTGATCACCATCCGCGAAATGCTCAAGGCCGACGGCTTCAAGGTGAAGGATCTCAATATGAATGCATATATGGAAGTCCGTGCCCTCACCCAGAAGTTCATGGACGAATTCCTCGGATACTGGATCGACCCCAACAATTCACACATGAGTTCCCTTCTCGTGGGTTGCGGCCTTCCTGGCGGAATGATGGGTTCGATGATGGCTGACCTGAAGGGATTCCATGGAGCAATCAATGCGTCACTTAGGGCACAGGGCAAGTCTGAGCTCACCCTTGACCAGCTTATGGTCATGCTTTTCCAGGAAGTGGAATATGTATGGCCTCGCCTCGGTTATCCTCCTCTCGTGACTCCTTTCAGCCAGTATGTCAAGAATACGGCTCTGATGAACCTCATGAGTACTCTCAAGGGCCAGCCTCGCTGGACTACCATCGACAAGGATACATGGAACATGATCCTCGGCAAGATGGGTACTCTTCCGGGAGAGCTTGCACCTGAAATCGTGCAGCTCGCCAAGGATAAAGGCCTCGAGTTCTATACCGGCAATCCTCAGGACGCCTTCCCTGACGAACTCGACAAGTTCCGCGCAATGATGAAGGAAGAGGGATGGGACTGCGGTCCGGATGATGAGGAACTCTTCGAGTTCGCAATGCATGAAAGACAGTACCGTGACTATAAGAGCGGTGTCGCGAAAGAACGCTTCAATAAGGACCTTGAGGCTGCAAGGGAAAAGGCCGGTGCACCGATAGTGGTTACGCGTCCTGTCGTGGAAATGCCGAAATACGATGTTGAGGCAATCGCTCAGAAATACCCTTCGGCAGTACCGGTACAGGCCCCTGTAAAGGGTCAGCTGCTCTGGCAGGTGGATGTGGATGATGCTTCTGCAGCTCCTGTTGCCGGAACGGAAGTCAAGACAGGTGAGCCTATGGGCTATGTCCAGACCTACTATGGAATGGAAGAGCTTGTGCCAGCTGTTGATGGTCGTGTGGTCGCAGTCTGCGGAAAGCAGGGCGACAACGTAGTCAAAGGTGAAATAGTAGCCTTCGTGGAGAAATAGAATCATGAAATTTGTTTGATTTTGTTACAAAATTCAACAAATTTTCACTCCTTCATCGGCCACTGACCTGCGTCAGTGGCCGATTTTTTCACATAGCTGCGTAAAATTTTTTTACGCGGATAACTCTCCCGAACTTTGCGTCGATTAGTATAAGAAACTGTTTAAGAAACAGTTTCTAAATACAGCTTCATATATAAAAGGACAAAGATTCAAAGAGAAGGCGGTAAAAGTTTTTGACCACCTTAATTGAGAGAACGCGTAATTAAAGTATTTGTTATGGAAAATTTATCAGACTCGAAGGAGATGGCTGTACAAAGGTACGTTGACATCATGACCAATCCGGGCTTCAAGGCCCTTTTCGGTGACATGCAGAATAAAGAAGCGGTGGTTGCCATCATCAACTCTCTGTTACCGGCCCATAGGAGGGTCGTTGACATAGAATATATGCCTACGGAGCATCAAGGTCCGGTAATCACCGAAAGTAAAGAGTTTCGTTATGATTTTATGTGTCGCGACGCTTCAGGTGTCGTGTTCATCGTGGAGATGCAATGTTACCATGAAGACCATTGGTTCAAGCGTTGCGTGAGTTATGCAAGCCGCGCCTATGACCGTCAGAACAGGAAAGGTGGGGGATATGATGTGCCTCCGGTTTACCTCATAGGTCTGATGGGGGTCGATATACCGCATGAAAATATCGATCTGTGGAAAGACAGGTATGTGTCTGAATATACTTTTCGGGAAAAGTTCAGCAATGAATTGCAGGATGAGACAATTGTGATTATATTTGCAGAAATCTCGCGTTTCCACAAGAAAGGAGTGGATGAATGTCTTACCGATCAGGACAAGATTCTTTATCTGCTCAAGAATATGGGAAATCTTAAGAATCAGCCCGGCTGGCTCCGTAATGAGATATTCACCCGTATATTCAAAGCTTGTGAGATAGCGGGTTTCTCAATGGATAAACGCATTATTTACGACAAGGAAATGAACGACGAAAGGAAACTGATGGGCCAGTATTCCGCTTATCGCAGGATGGGCTTCGAACAAGGCATCAAGGAAGGACGTGCAGCCGGCATGACTGAAGGTCTCGCCGAAGGAAAAGCCGAAGGAAGAGCCGAAGGACTTGCTGAAGGACTCGCCGAAGGAAAAGCGACTGCTACAGAGTCTGCAGTCAGGAAAATGAGTAGGGCAGGAATGTCTGTTGCGCAGATTTCATCGATCATGGAAATTTCTGAAGAAGAAGTCGGAAACATGCTTGGAGAATAATCTTCCGGCGGTTAAAAATTGCATATTGTTAGAGGCCGACCCAAAAGGGTCGGTTTCTTGCATTCTATCGGGTGGTATGAGTTGTCTGAAGGCTCCGCCAGAGTTCCGCTTCCATCCACCCTTCGGAACTTCGTTCCTTCGGGAGCCGCTCACGAGGCCGCGGCCGGCCACGCTCTGGCAGAGCCTTCCGACAACTACATGGCTGGCCTCAATAGTTGTTTTTCAAGAACAAGTTCCATACTTTGGGCTTGTTTATGCTTAGTCTCGGCCTTATAAGTCACATACTTCCTGAGATTATGTGCCAGTGACACCAATCCCCATTCTACCTTTGTCTTTCTTGTTGATCTCAAATGGAACCTCTTGAAGCCGTGGTTGAACTTTATGTTTCCGAAGCAGGCTTCTGGTTCTACCGGTCTCTTGCTTCG
>CAYXMV010000118.1:0-6748 GCA_964466235.1 uncultured Muribaculaceae bacterium
CTGAATTTTGTTTTCTTTGGTTGTAACATTTTTCTATTACTTTTAATTAAAAATTTCCGTAATATCCCTAACTAATTGAGTATCAGCTGGTTGGGCGGAGTGGTCCTCAATTATTGGGTTGCAAAGGTAGTAAAAATTTTTGAAATGCAAACATTATTTCGATTTTTTCTCGACATTTTCGACCGATTTTTCAGAAGGTTAAATATCGTATTTTCACACAGTTACAGACTTTGTTGAAATTTTATTCGGCACATTTTCGACTTACGCCGTTTTCCCGTAAATCGAGTTTGGCACAGCGGTTCTTCAAAGGCCCTTCATCTCACAGGTCAGCCGCAGGGGGGCAGGGATTTTGCAGGATAGGCAGGATTTGCTAAATTTGCGTCCCGACTACCGGGAAAAAGTCCCGACTACCGTAAATAATGAGAGGTATCATCAGACATGTCATTGCGGCGGTTGCCGTAACCGTGCTCATCACAGGATGTGCGCAGGACTGTCATGCCCAGAAGAGGAGGAAACAGAAGAAACAGGAAAAGACCGTGACCGTCCAGGAAGCGAGACCGAAGCAGGATGCGAAGAACTTCCTCCCGTTTTTCATAGAGGGAACCGACACCATCTATTATGACAGCATCACGGCATCGAAGGTGTATTCGAGACTGCCCAGGCAGAAGGGCAATGAGTGGAGGAAGTATTACAGGTTGGTACATAATTTCAGCAAGGCCTATCCGTATGCCCTCGTGGCCAAGAAATTGGTTGAAGAAGCCGACAGCACCATTGCGGCCGACAATCTGAAGGGAGTGAAAAGGGACAGATATGTCAACAAGGTGCAGGAAGAGCTCTTTGACGTGTTTGAAGGACAGATGAGGAAACTGACTGTGAGTCAGGGAGCGCTGATTATGAAATTAGTTGACAGGGAAGTGGGAAAATCCTCCTATAATATAATAAAGGGATACAAGAGCGGCATGGCCGCAGGATTCTGGCAGGGCATAGCGAAGATCTTCGGCTCCGACCTCAAGAAGCCATACGATCCGGAAGGAGAGGATGCACTCACCGAAGAGCTTGTACAGATGTGGGAAGCCGGCGACTTCCAGGCCTTCTATTTTTCCCTGTTCTGGCAGGACCCGCCGGAGATGCCTATTCCGGAAAAATATCTGTAAATCCGGGACGGCTGCCACTGACGTCCATCATATATCAGACAAGCGCGGTGAGGGTATGAGTCCGCGAGTCGAAGAGGATGCATGGAGAGGCATTGATCCAGTCTTTGAGGATCATGAAGCGCGCGCCGGCCGGAAGAGTAAGATCGACCGCCGCATGATAATGCCCGAAGATGAAGCAGTCAACTTCATGAGACTTTTCGTACTCCGCCGCGAACTTGTACAGAGGCTCATCCTCATTCCTGAACACATATTCTTCATTATGGGAGAGACGGCTGTGACGCGACCAGGTATTTCCCAGACGGTAGGCCAGCCACGGATGGATGGTGCTGAACATTACCTGAAGAGGACGACAGTGGAAAATGCTCCGTATGACACGGTAACCGAAAGGTACAGGTCCGAGACCGTCACCATGCCCGAGGCAGAATCTCATTCCCGAAATTTCCACTACGGCAGGCTGTACAAGCCTCTTCATTCCGAGATCTTCGAAATAACTGTATGTCCAGATGTCATGATTGCCCGAGAAGAAATACACGTCCACTCCCCTGTCGATGAGTTCCTGTATGGCAGCCAGGACGCGGACATACCCTTTCGGCACGACATCACGGTATTCGTACCAGAAGTCCCAGATGTCGCCGAGAAGGTACAGGGCCTCCGTATCAGCAGGGAGGCTGTTGAGAAAATCGGCAAAACGACGCTCACGGCCGGCCGGATCGCCGACCTGGAGGCCTAAATGTACATCTGATACGAAATAGGTTTTCATGCTATGCCAGGATGAAGATTGCAGAAGCGACAAGGAGGCAGTAAAGGGCAAACCAGCTGAGCTTTGCCTTCTTCACGAGAGCTATCATCACCTTGCAGGCAAAAAGTCCTGACAGAAAGGCGGAAACAAATCCGAGGGCGAGCGGGAGCGCTCCCACCGACGACGCACCGAATTCACCGCCCACCAGCTCGAGGAAAGTCTCTCCGAGTATAGGCACAAGCACCATCAGGAACGAGAACTGAGCCATCACTTCCCTCTTCACTCCGCAGATCAGACCTGTGGAGATGGTGGTGCCGGAGCGTGAAAGTCCGGGAACAACAGCGAATGCCTGACCGAGACCGACAGCAAATGCCTGCCAGTATGATATTCCGTTCCTGTATCCGTTGGCAGGGAATATGGATTTTCTGCCGGGCTTTGAAGCGAAATCAGAGAAGAAAAGCAGGAGAGCCGTAACGACAAGTGCCGCCCCTACGACCTTGATGGATCCGAACAGCGACTCCACCTGCTCCTTGAAGAAGAGTCCGACAATGAGGACAGGAATCATGGAAACCACCATCTTGAAAAGATAATCCGTCTGGTCGTTGCACAACAACACCCTTTTGCCATCGTCACCCTTGGCGACCCTGATGCCCTTGAGTCCGCAGAAGAACCCTTTGAGCAGATCCCAGATCTGCTTGCGGAACACCACCACCGTACTGAGCACGGTAGCCGCATGCACCATCGTGGTGAACAACAGGTCGTCCGTAGTCTCGACACCGAGAATCTCCTTTCCTATTTCAAGATGCCCGCTGCTGCTCACAGGAAGAAACTCCGTCAGACCCTGAATGAGTCCGAGGAGGACAGCTTCAAACCATTCCATATACTATTTCTCTTTTTTATCCTTGAATATACCCATTATGGCCACTACCTCTATCACGATGCCGAGTATGATTACTATCGGAGCCGCCACAAGACGACGGAAGTCAAACATCGCATAATTGAACACTTCCGGATCGTCGCTGCCGCCGCCCATCATGAGGATGTAGCCGGACACCATGACCAGAAGGCCTATGAGGAGGAATTTCAGCCCCTTGGGGGTCATTGCCATTTTCTCGTTGGTTTCCATTTCGTTTTCTTTTTTATCGTAAGGTTTCTTCACCTCGCTCAGGATGAGAGCCGATGATTCCGTCATGTGACGTCGGCCATCCCTTCTGCGGGCTGCAAATCAATAATAAAGTTCGTCTTTTTTCAGGGCCACGAGCCTGTTGACCACAAACCACGTGCTCACCAGGCAGATAAGGATGCCGCACAGCAGCACGATACCCATCACTATAAGCAGCAGATCCATGCGGAATATCCTGAAAAGCTGCTCGAATTCATTCCTCATCACAAAGAGCATGGCCACGAGAGCAATATCAGCGATCATGGCCGAAAACACGCCCTGGAAGGCTGACTGGACGAGGAAAGGCGCACGGATAAAGGACTTCGTGGCACCCACGAGCTTCATTGTATGGATAGTGAACCTGCGGGAGAACACATTGAGTCTCACCGTGTTGTTGATGAGGACAAACGATATGAAGAGCAGCAGGCCGATGAACACCGCCATCACCAATGAAATTCTGTTGAGATTGGCATTGAGGGCATCGACAAGAGACTGCTGATAGACAACCTCGTCCACTAAGGACGAACGGGCTATGTCCGCCCTCACGAATTCAAGGCTGTCAGCCGACACATATTCAGCCTTCAGGGTCACATCGACAGAAACAGGTATGGGAGAGGTCTCAAAGACATCGAGGAAGTCCTCGCCGAGCTGATTCGCAAGCTCTCTCTGCCCCTGTTCGCGTGAAATGAATGCCGTGCTCTTGATATACTTTCTGCCTTCAAGGCCCTTCCTGAATTCAAGCGCATCCTCATCCGAGACATCCTGCTTCATGAGCACGGATATCTGCATATTCTCCTTGAAATAATCAGACACGCCCTTGGCATTCACTAAAAGCATACCCGCCACTCCCACCAGCAGAAGCACGAGGCTTATGCTTATGACGGAAGAAAGGTAGGCATTGGCAAGTCTGCGACGCATCAGTCTGTTATCCGTTTTACTCATAGTCAGAATCCAATCAGCCGCCAAAGATAGTGAAATTCAAAAATATTTTGTATCTTTGTGAGGATTTTGTCATTAAAATTAACCATTATGGGTGAATCGGTCAAAAGAGTTCTGTTCGTAAATTCGGAAATATTCCCTTATCTTCCGGAATCAGAAATTGCAAACATCGGAAGGTATCTTCCTCAGGGCATCCAGGAAAGGAAGAAGGAGATAAGATCCTTCATGCCGCGCTACGGCTGCATCAACGAAAGGAAGAATCAGCTTCACGAAGTCATCCGTCTTTCCGGAATGAACATCGTGATCAACGACGTTGACAGACCTCTTGTGATCAAGGTGGCCTCCATCTCAGCCGCGAGGATGCAGGTCTATTTCATTGACAATGAGGATTATTTCCACCGCAAGAGCGTCTATCGCGACGAAAACGGGGAATTCTTCGAGGACAACGGCGAAAGGGCCATCTTCTTTGCCCGCGGAGTGCTCGAGACCGTAAAGAAGCTCAGATGGGCTCCGGATGTCATCCATTGCCAGGGATGGATATCGCAGATCCTTCCGCTTTATCTCAAGAAAGCATACATCGACGACCCTATATTCTCCAACAGCAAGGTCGTCCTGTCACTCTATAATGATGGCCCGGACACATTCCCTGAGGATTTCAAGGAAAGGATGCTGTTCGGAAACGTTACGGCTAAGGATGTGGAGATGCTTTCCGAGCCTACTGGCACAAATCTTGCGAAACTCGCCGCGTCCTGGTCGGACGGAATAATACTCGGAGCCGAGGGCATTTCTCCGGAAATCATCAGTTTCTGTGAAAAGGCCGGGCTGCCGGTGCTTCCATACAAGGCTGAATCAGTTCAGGACGGATCATATATAGAGGATTACAATAGTTTTTACGACAGTTTATAATGAATTTCAACATCTTCGGCAGAACAGGCCGCCTTGCGGCTATCGGTGCGATACTGCTAAGCTCTGCGTCATGCATATATGTAAATGAAGAACTCGGAGAGAACCTCATCCCCACAGATCAGGAGTGGGATGTATTCAATCCTGAGGCAATCGACCTTACGGAAATAAGACTTCAGATGTCCGACAGCCTTTCCGGCTACAACACATCACGATTCACATTCGGCGCCATTCATGACGGCGAACTCGGCTCAAGCATGAAGAGCACGAGCTTTACTCTTGTGCCTATAAACGAGACCCTCGACTTCGGCACGGACACCAAGGTGAGGCAGTTCCACTTCACAGCCGTACGCGACACGATTTCAACGGCTCTGAACGACCAGGCAAGGATACTCCAGAATGTCTATGTGACAGAGCTCAAGAAGCCTCTTGACTCGACCGTGCTCTATACCGGTTCGTTCATGGATCCGAAGATCAGGGCAGAATTCCTTGATCTTGAGAACAGGATAACCGAGGGTATCCCTGTATATGACGGTGGAGATTCGCTCTCATTCGACTTCAGCAAGGAATACACGCTGGAATTCATCGAAAGGCTCAAGACCGTTCCTCTCGACAGCATGAACCTCTACCTTGAAAAGATTCCGGGCATATATATATCGACCGACACTCCGGCAGGTCCGGGCGGAAGAATAAACATGTTCAACCTCCCTATCAGGACAAGTTCAGGATATGTGACAGGAAATTATGCGGAACTCAAGTTCACTGCAAAATATGATTCGGAAGAGCCTGTCGATACATCATTCCTCTTCTATTTCGGTCCGGCTGACTTCAGAAGCGAGGATGAAATAGAAAACATGACCTTCCCTACCCAGTTCGCATTCAACACGAGCGAGCACGAGACCGTCAAGGAATATGCCGGCAAAGGCGTACTTGCGACCGACAAGCTCATCGTCGAGGGAGGAAGCGGAGTGAAACCTGTAATCAAGGCAATAGGAATCAAGGACATAGTGGAGGCCGAACTTGCGAAGGCCGACATCACTGACCCCTCACAGGTGGTGATCAACAAGGCCACAATCACACTTCCGTATGACGTGAACGGCGATTATGAGAAGCTCGACAGGTTTCCTCAGATTCTGAGTCCTACCGTCAGACTCAGAAGCACAACAGGAGGATACGTATCATACGCCGGACTTACCGACTCAAGCATATCTACTGAAAATCAAGGTGATATAAACAGGTCACTCAGCCTGTATTCTCCCGACATCAGCCACCATGTGCAGGAAATCCTCAAGCTCGACAGAAATGCAGAGGATTTCGATACGAAGATAGAGGACTATGACATCTGGTTCCTTATCATGCATAACGAAGTCGAGGAATCGACGACAGATGACAGTGCACTGAGCAGCCTCTACAACAATCTGGCATATAGCTCATACTATGGCAGCATGTATGATCCTTACGGATATGGATACGGCTACGGCGGATACGGATATGGATATGGCTACAGCGGATATGGATACGGCAGCAATTACTACAACTATCTTGCGATGGCTGCATACGCCAGCGGATATTATTCGGACAGCGAGTCAACGACTTCCGTAGAACTCGACAAAGACAGATTCTACAGCTGCACCCTCAACGGTCCGGAGTCTGCCGGGGCAAGACCGCAGCTCAAATTCACATTCTCAGCTCCAAAGACTGCAGAATAAGGAGATATAGACAAGAAGGAAATCCCCGCGCATGCGGGGCAACGCAAGAAAGGGCCGGTCATCAGACCAGCCCTTTTCTGTTTTATCTCAGACAAAATTATTTTGCGTTTACCTTGTCCTCAATGTACTTGATAGCGTCGCC
>CAYXMV010000119.1:0-460 GCA_964466235.1 uncultured Muribaculaceae bacterium
CAGCGCCTCTTCGTAGTGAGGAGTGCCTTCCTTGTCCACATCCAGCATGTCTGAAAGCAGGAAAGCCGTACACTTCTTCTTTATGGCATTAGTGAGATAGCGCAAGGCTTCAGAAATGTCCGTTCCGTCCACCGTCGGCTCGAATTCTATGATCTCACGGATTATGTGCAGAAGATGGCTGCGGCCTTTCTTAGGCGGTATGAACTTCTCCACCTTTTCGCTGAAGAACAGGGCGCCGACCTTGTCGTTGTTGATGATGGCCGAAAACGACAGCACGGCTGCAATCTCGGCAAGCACATCCTTCCTGCTGCTTCCTGCCGTACCGAAAAGCCTCGAACGGCTCACGTCCACAAGAAGCACCACGGTCAGTTCCCTTTCTTCCTCGAAGACCTTCACATACGGCGAGTGAAGACGTGCGGTGACATTCCAGTCCATGTTGCGCACGTCGTCTCCGTACTGG
>CAYXMV010000119.1:470-6700 GCA_964466235.1 uncultured Muribaculaceae bacterium
ATTCCACGGCCCTTGAAGGCCGAATGGTATTCTCCAGCGAAGATCTGGTGCGAAAGCGCACGGGTCTTGATCTCTATCTTCCTGACCTTC
This sequence comes from uncultured Muribaculaceae bacterium, assembly GCA_964466235.1. GTDB lineage: Bacteria > Bacteroidota > Bacteroidia > Bacteroidales > UBA932 > Cryptobacteroides. Next base: position 561 of record CAYXMV010000119.1, read on the forward strand.
TTCAAAAGGTCGTTTGCTGATAAATCTGTTTTCATATTCATTATAAAGATCCTTCGCTCACGTTCATGATGACAGACTCATTCTACAATGATCCCCGATCAAGCCGGGGATGACAGACGTCATTGCCGGCCTGACCGGCAATCCTCACTAAGGAACTTCTACAGCATTGATGATTTCAGAAATGATCTGGTCGGTGGTCATGTTCTCGGCCTCAGCCTCATACGTAAGGCCGATACGGTGGCGGAGCACCTCGTAGCAGACCGCACGCACATCCTCAGGGATGACATAACCCCTTCTCTTGATGAAGGCGTATGCCTTTGCCGCCATCGCAAGAGAGATGCTGGCACGCGGCGATGCACCGTAAGAGATGAAGCCGGCGATATTCGAAAGATTGTAATCCTTCGGGGTACGGGTAGCATAGACAATATCGACGATATATTTCTCGATCTTCTCGTCCATATACACGTCCTTCACCACTTCACGGGCCCTGACAATGTCTTCCGGCTTGAGTACCGGCTGCGCCTTAGGGAAGGTTCCGCTGTTGTTCATACGGATGATCTGGCGTTCCTCATCCTTCTTCGGATATGTCACCACTACCTTCAGCATGAAACGGTCGAGCTGAGCTTCCGGAAGCGGGTATGTTCCTTCCTGTTCGATAGGGTTCTGGGTAGCCATCACGAGGAAAGGCTCAGGAAGCCTGAAAGTCTCGTCACCGATGGTAACCTGACGCTCCTGCATGGCCTCGAGAAGGGCCGACTGGACTTTCGCAGGGGAACGGTTGATCTCGTCGGCAAGGACGAAATTAGCGAAGATCGGACCTTTCTTGATCTGGAACTGTTCGCTCTTCTGAGAGTAGATCAGAGTACCGAGCACGTCCGCAGGAAGAAGGTCCGGAGTGAACTGGATTCGGCTGAACTTGGAATCGACAGCCTGTGACAATGTATTGATAGCAAGTGTCTTTGCAAGGCCGGGGACACCTTCGAGAAGGATGTGACCGTTTGCCAGGAGACCGATCAGAAGGTTCTCGACGAGGTGTTTCTGACCCACGATGACCTTGTTCATCTCCATTGTCAGAATATCCACGAACGAGCTTTCCCTCTGGATCCTGTCATTCAATTCTTTTATGTTTATGCTCTCCATAAATATGATTTTTGATATTTTTGCATTTTAAAACTTACAAAGTTACTCATTTTTTATAATATGCGATATAAAATCAGGCTCTCATACGACGGCAGCGCCTTCTGCGGATGGCAGATCCAGAACAACGCCGAATCGGTTCAGGGCGAACTCGAGAAAGCCCTTCAGAAGTTCCTCGGACAGCATATTCCCGTGACGGGAGCAGGCCGGACCGACACTGGCGTGAATGCCATGAACTATATCGCCCACATCGAAATTCCTGATGACGTCAGGGCAGATGCGGCGCAACTTTGCTACAAATTAAATGCCATCCTGCCAAAGTTCATCGCGGTTCATGAGGTTTCGGCATGCGGAAACGATTTTCACGCACGTTTCGATGCCAAATCACGGGAATACCATTACTTCATCCACTTCGTCAAGGACCCTTTCTGCGAGAAGTTTTCATATCGCATGCGCTATCCTTTGGATGTGGCCAAAATGAATGAAGCCGCATCCTTCCTTATAGGAGAACACGACTTCAGCTGTTTCGAAAAGGTCGGCGGCAACAACGCCACTTCGATATGCACCGTCACCGAGGCATCATGGTCATATTACAAGCCGTCGCACTGCGAAATGCTCGGCTATCCTTACCGTGAGGGTGACTACATTGTGTTCAGAATCAAGGCGAACCGTTTCCTCCGCAACATGGTCCGCGCGATCGTAGGCTCCCTCATAGAAGTAGGCCGCGGCAAGAAAGCCCCGTCATGGATTTCCGACCTCATAGCCTCCGGCAGCCGCTCCGACGCAGGCTCGTCCGTTCCGGGCCAGGCACTGTTCTTCACCGGGGCGGAGTATTGACATCCTGCTTATATGTCAACAATTATTGATTTTTCCTTGCAATATGCTTGCATTGTATTTACAATGTATTATATTTGCAATGACAAAACACATGAGATATGGGACAGACTACTATAACAATAAGAGTTGACGATAAGTTAAAAAAGAGCTTCGAAGAACTTTGCGAAGGCATTGGTCTTAACAACACAGCCGCTTTTACAATATTCATGAAAACAGCCGTACGAGAGCAAAGAATACCTTTTGAACTGCGCATGGAAACTGAGGCCGAAATCAGAGAGAGGACAGATTGCTTTCATGAAATTGAGAGAGCAGGCAAAAAAGAACGGTCTGACAGGAATGACACTTAAAGAAATCAATGAAGAGATAAGGTTGGCACGCAGAGGTGAATGATTATGAAAATATATGCAGTAATTGATACAAATGTCATAATATCGGCATTACTGTCTCACTATGACGATGTCGCCACAGTACAGACCATAAAAAGAGTGATTTCCGGCGACATTGTCCCAATTTACAACGACGACATCATCAACGAATATCTTACCGTACTTCACAGACCGAAATTCGGCTTTGCCGAATCTCTGATAGCGGACACTATAAAAGTCATCATCAATTTCGGCATCAGCGCCGGCAGCCGCTCCGACGCAGGCTCGTCCGTTCCGGGCCAGGCACTGTTCTTCACCGGGGCGGAGTATTGACATCCTCCCCAAATAAATTTCGGAATTCCCTAATTTTTGACTACTTTTGCGCGATTGTGCGTTTTTGCGTCAGGTTCATTTTTTCATTCCCCTGACCGTAAAATCCTGCACAAGCGTAAATTGCTAATTTAAAAGAACGTAAAGATATGCTTTTCAATGTTTTACAGAGTGTAGCCGCTGAAGCGGTACCCGTACAGACAGTAGAGAAACTCTCGCTGATTGAGCTGGCTTCCAAGGGTGGCTGGCTTATGATAGTACTTCTTATCCTTTCGATAATCGCCATTTACATCTTCGGCAACAAGTACTGGCTTATCCGCAAGGCGGGCAAGATCGACAAGAACTTCATGAACGACATCCATGACCTTATCCATGACGGAAAGATCAAGTCGGCCATTGAGCTCTGCCAGCAGTATGACTCCCCTGTCGCAAGACTTGTGGAGAAGGGAATCGAAAGAATCGGCCGTCCGCTTCAGGACATCCAGACTGCAGTCGAGAACATGGGCAATGTGGAGGTTGCAAGACTTGAGAAGAATCTCCCGATGCTTGCAACAATCGCCGGAGGCGCCCCTATGATCGGATTCCTCGGCACGGTGACCGGTATGATCGAGGCTTTCTTCAGGATGTCAACAGCAGGAAACAATATCGACATCACCCTGCTGTCTGGAGGTATCTATGAGGCAATGGTCACTACTGTGGGAGGCCTTTTCGTAGGTATCATCGCATACTTCGGATACAACTTCCTCACATCACAGATCTCCAACCTCGTATTCAAGATGGAGAACACTACTATCGAGTTCATAGACATGCTCCACGAACCATCTGAGAAATAAGAGATTATGGCTATCAAAAGAACAACAAAGGTGGATTCGGCATTCTCGATGTCATCAATGACCGACATCGTGTTCCTCCTCCTGATATTCTTCCTCGTCACCTCAACCCTGATCAACCCCAACGCTCTGAAGCTTCTGCTTCCGAAGAGCACCGGACAGGTGTCGGCGAAGGCGACGGTGAGCGTATCGATCAAGCATTGGCAGGATACCGATTCCTTCTCATATCACATCAACGGTGACGAGACTCCGGTCAGATTCGACCTCATCGAGGATGAACTTATCGGACTGCTCCAGACCGAGGAAGACCCGACGTTCTCCATCTATGCGGACGAGACGGTCCCTATCAAGGAGGTTGTGGCAGTGATGAACATTGCAAAGAGGAATCATTACAAAGTGATAATGGCGACTTCGCCGGAATAACAGACAGATCATGTCCGATAGAAAGTACATAAACGAAAGGGAAAGGCAGGCAAAGCTGTCCGCTGCGACAGGAGCCGTCCTTACCGTTTCTGTGCATATAGCTGTCGCGGCATGCTTATTCGTGACAGGATTCACATATCTCGATCCGCCTCCGCCTGAGAGGGAACAGATATTGATCGAGTTCGATGAATTCGAGGCCACGGTTCCGGAACAGATATGGAACGGCACACAGCCGAAGGTGGCTGAGCCCGATCCGACAGAACCTATAAAGCTTGTGCAGGCATCCGAGGCATCGAACGAGGGGACAAAGACCAACGAGGCACCCGAGTCCACAGTGGATGATTTCGGGGATGTTGACATAGTGGAGCCTCCACGCGAGAAAGAGATCAACCGCAGGGCCCTCTTCCCTACCGCAGACAACAAGACCCGGAAGGATACGCTTGCACCGCAGACGGCATACGAAGCAAGCGACGCACTCAAGGCCGGACATGCCTTAGGCAACACTTCCTCAGGAGAGACAGCCGGAGAACCGAATGCGAAGCTTGCCGGAAGAAGCGTCAACGGCACATTGCCGAAACCGTTCTACGGAGTGCAGGCATCAGGTAAGGTTGTAGTGGAGATATGGGTCGATAACTATGGAAATGTACAGAAGGCAGTAGCCGGAGTGGAAGGAACGACTGTTTCCGACAAGAATCTCTGGCAGGCGGCGAGAAAGGCGGCACTCGGAGCCCATTTCAATATGAGCGCAGAGGCTCCTGCGTTGCAGAAAGGCACTATTACATATATATTCAATCTGAACTGATACGGCACAAGCCGCAACAAGAATAAAGGCATGGACCGTGAAGCAGCGGACAGGCCGGAAAGAAATTGGCGTGAGCCAGATATTTATAAACAATTTAACAGCCGTGAAGGCATAATACAATGGAAGACAACAGAAGAGGCGGCAATGGCCGCAGACCTGAAGGCCGTAGAGAATACGGCAGCAGACCAAGAAGAACATTCTCAGAAGGTGGTGAGAGACGCTCATTCGATGGCGACAGAAAGCCATTCGGAGACAGACCGCGCAGAAGCTTCGGCGAAGGCGGCGAGAGAAAGTCATTCGGAGACAGACCACGCAGGACATTCTCGGAGAACGGCGAAAGAAGATCATTCTCTGGCGAGAGAAGGAGTTTCGGAGAAAGCGGTGAAAGAAGGACATTCAACGGAGAAAGAAAATCGTTCAACGGAGAAAGAAAATCGTTCAACGGCGAAAGGAAATCATTCGGAGAGAGGAAGCCGTTCGGAGACAGGCCTCGCAGAAGTTTCGGCGAAGGCGGCGAAAGAAAGTCATTCGGGGACAGACCACGCAGGACATTCTCGGAGAACGGCGAAAGAAGATCATTCTCAGGCGAGAGGAGGTCATTCAGCGGCGACAAGAGAGGATTCGGTGGCGAGAGAAGGAACTTCGGAGCAAAGAAGAGCTTCTACAAGAAGGATTTCAACTATTTCCGCAACGAGGAGGAGAGCGGCATCAGCAGGATGATCAGCAGACGTCCTCAGATTGATGCAGACAATTACTCTGACAACGATATGGCAGCTGCTCCTATCAAGGAGGAAGTACGCCTCAACAAGTTCATCGCCAACTCCGGTGTATGCTCGAGAAGAGAGGCTGACAACTTCATCCTTGCTGGTGTGGTGACTGTGAACGGTGAGGTCGTGACCGAACTCGGAACAAAGGTGAACATCAACACTGACGACATCCGTTTCAACGGCGAAAGGCTCAAGGGCGAGAACAAGATCTATATCGTCATGAACAAGCCGAAGGGCTATGTAACCACAGCAAGCGACCCGCATGCCGACAAGACAGTGATGGATCTTCTCAAGGGCTGCCCTTCAAGGGTATTCCCTGTAGGACGTCTTGACAAGAACACCACCGGCGTGCTCATGTTCACTAATGACGGTGAGATTGCAGAGAAACTCACACATCCTTCATACGACAAGAAGAAGATCTATCAGGTATCTCTCGACAGCAAGCTCAGAAAAGAGGACTTCGACAAGATACTCAGCGGCGTGGAACTTTCTGACGGCATCATTGCAGCCGATGAACTCGAGTACATCGAGGAGGACGACCACCGCAAGCTCGGCATCGAGATCCATTCAGGCAAGAACCGTATCGTCAGAAGGATATTCGAGTCTCTCGGATATGAGGTGAAGGCTCTTGACAGGGTGTATTTCGCCG
>CAYXMV010000120.1:0-6695 GCA_964466235.1 uncultured Muribaculaceae bacterium
TCCTCAGAGTTCTCGCCGCACAGATACTGATACTCTTCTTGATATAATAACGCACTTGCCCTTGCCGCCTTCCTACGAAAGCCAACATCATCGACGAAGTCGCTTGAGTGTCAGCGAAAGAACGATACCATCTATGCCCCCAACCCCACAGGGGAGAGCTAACGCCTTCGCTACCGTAGTGGGTAATTGAGTGTCATCACTCCAGTCCCGCGAGATTCCAGCTTCGCTGGCATTTAAGGATGCGCCTCGGAAATGTAAGCAAGCTTCCATTCCTCTCGGCTTGCACTTAAATTAACATAATCCCTTCAGTATTTTGCTGTTCCAATCAAAATCAAATAACTTTACGCACATAAATCGGAATTTGTATCTCCTATGAACACTATATGGATAGTTATGCCGATCCTGATTGTATTGATGTTCCTGCTGGGCATTGATATGAACAAGAAAGCCTTCACGGATATCGCACGTAATCCCAAGGCCGTGCTGCTTGGTATGGTCGGCCAGCTCATCATTCTACCCGTCCTCGCTTTTTCGATAGCATGGATTCTGAGACTTCCACCGGTTTATTTCATGGGTCTTGTACTCGTGGCATGCTGTCCGGGAGGCAGTTCGTCTAATGTCTTTTCCATGCTTGCAAAGGGTGACGTTGCGTTGTCTGTAACGCTGACAGCATTGAGCAGCATAATAACTCTTTTCACGCTTCCGGTAATTATGGAATTCGTTACCACAGCGGTATCGGATATGTCAGGCGTAAACATTGAACTGCCTGTGGGGAAACTCCTTGTGCAGAATATCGTATTGCTTTTCGTTCCTCTTATTGCCGGAAGCCTGTTCAAGCACTTCTGCACGGAAGCAGCAGTCAAGGTCAGCAAGGTCTTGGGGAAGTTGGCCTTCCCTGCCCTGATGATTCTTGCTGCGGTATTCTTCCTGCAGTACAGGAAAGAAATCGCCGAGAATTTTGCTTCTTTGGGTCTCTCTGCGGCAATGCTTATCATCCTCGCAATGGCCTGCAGCTCGTGCCTGTCCCAGATCGGAAGATTCAGCGATGCGGTAAGGCGTACTATAGTGATAGAAGTGGGAATGCAGAATGCGGCACAGGCTATTGCAATCGCATCATCACCATTCATATTCAACAGCGGTGAAATGGCTCTTCCGGCCATCTGCTATGCCTTGCTGATGAATGTGATCCTACTTACATACGTATATTTCATCAGAAGAAAACAAAAATAGACATGGCAAAGAAAGAAGGAATCAGAAAACTGTTTGACAACATTGCTCCTGATTATGACAAGTTGAATCATATCCTGTCCCTCAATATCGACAAGGGCTGGAGAAAGAAGGCTGTCCGTGAGATTTCTGACACTGACAAGCCGCTTAAAGTGCTTGATGTGGCTTGCGGAACTGCAGACTTTACAATTGAAATCGCTCAGAAGGTCGCACCGGGAAGCGAAGTAACGGGAGTGGACATTTCTGAAGGAATGATGGCCATCGGCAGGGAGAAGATACGAAAGGCCGGCGTGTATGCTGAATTGTCGGTAGCAGATTGTGAGGCGCTTCCATATCAGGATGGCACCTTCGACCGCATATCCGTAGGTTTCGGGGTGCGTAATTTCGAACATCTGGAAATCGGTCTTGGCGAAATGTTCAGGGTACTGGTTCCCGGCGGGAAACTCGTGATCCTCGAACTTTCGGTTCCATCCAACGCATTCATCCGCTGGTGCTACAAACTGTATTTCCTGAAGATTCTTCCGTCAATTGGCGGACTCGTTTCAGGAAACCGCAGTGCATACGAATATCTGCCAGCATCAGTCCTGCGCTTTCCTGCACCAGATAAGTTCATCGAAATGATGAAGGCCACAGGCTTCGCAGTAGTGGAACACACTCCGATGACCTTCGGCATCTGCCGTATGTACGTAGGTAAAAAGGCGACGATATGATAAGACACTGGATAGAGGCCATGAGGCTCAGAACACTTCCTGTAAGCATTGCAGGAGTGATTGCCGGTACAGGCTGCGCCATCTTGTCTGACTCTTTCAAGGCAGTTCCGGCTCTGCTGTGCCTCACATTTACGATCCTTGCGCAGATAGCAGCCAATTTCGGCAACGAGTACTACGATTACAAGAACGGGATAGACAAGAAAGGACGTGCCGGTTTCCGCAGAGGCGTAACGGAAGGCGAGATCTCTCCCCAGGCAATGAAGGCAGCGACATTCATAACATTGGGAATCGCCGCTGCAGTCGGATGCGCCATGCTGATTTATGGTCCCTGGTGGTTCATCATCGCCGGCGTTCTGATTATGTGCTTCGCACTTGCATATAGTGCAGGTCCATATCCGTTGTCACACCACGGATTGGGAGATATCGCAGTAGTGATTTTCTTCGGCATCGTGCCGGTCGTACTGACCTGGTATCTCCAGACATCATCATGGGATTCAGTCAGTCTTGTCGTAGAGACATCTTTAGCCATCGGCATTCTCGCAGCTAACGTGCTGGTGGTCAACAACTACAGGGATATGAAAGACGATGCCACAGTCGGCAAACGCACAACTGTAGTGATCTTTGGCAGAAAGGTCATGAGCGTAGCCTACATGCTGTCAGGCTTTATCGGAATGTCTGTCATGATTCCGGTCTGGCTTGGAATGCCTATTTGGGTCTTGATTGTTCCTTTAATTTACCTGGCTCTACATATAAAGACCTGGCGAGACCTCAGTCAATCGACCGGATCTGCAATAAACCCGATTCTGGGCAGAACTGCAATGAACCTGCTGATTTTCGCACTGCTTTTCGCAGGTGCCTGTCTCCTGAGCTGATCTTTGAGTAAAAATTAAGTTCGTCCGTAGGAGCAAAAGACTACTTCTACATCAGCGACGTGGATGACAGTGAGTATCTGACCGCACTCATAAACGCCACAATCCCGGCACTACCAAAACCGAAGGCTAAGAAGAATCCTATGAAGTAAATTCCAATTTTTCTAACAGATTCAATCCTCGGCATCAGTACCGGGGATGCATTGTATATATAAGCTGCACTTGCCCTCTTTGGAATCTTCATGTGATTCTTCAGATCGAGATTACGGCCAGATGAAATGAGAATTAATAGATTCTCCTCCGTCGACAACTATACTTTGTCCTGTGCAGAATGAATTTTCGACAGTAAGAAAATATGCCCACCTCGCGATTTCGTCAACCTCGGCCCATTTTTTTAAAGGGGTCTGTTTCATAATCTGGCTCCATAATTCCGGATCATTTACCACGCAATCATTCAAAGGCGTAATAACTCCACCAGGATCGAGGCTATTGCAAGTCGCCCCATAGATAGCAACCCTCAAGGCAACATTCTTGGTGTATGCAATCACACCTCCCTTGCTCGCACAATACTCCGGAAACTCAGAACCTGTGTGCGCGCTTGCAGAACCAATATTCAGAATTGACTTGATCTTTTCCTGAACTCCATACTTCTCTGTTATCCAGATCAAGGACTTAAGATTTATATCTATATCATCCTCGTTCTGAGTCCCGGCATTATTGATCAGTATTTCGACTCCTTCAATATCAGGAAGGTTCGCAAAATCTCTGACATCGCATACACAATGGATATATGATTCATCATCAATTGCAGATGGCTGGCGGTCGATGCCATAGACCTGATGGCCATTCATAAGGAATTGCTCAGCTATGGCCTTACCTATTCCTTGTGATGTTCCTGTTATAAGTACTTTATTCATTTCCTTGCTTTCTTTATCATAGAAATCATACCATACGCCATAGGGGTTCCCAACAATGCCTCTATACCGACTTTCATACAATACTGCAATGCAATCATCAGTAAAATATCGCGTGTATGAAGAGTACCGGCGAAAGCTATCAGTACGAATGGAATAGTATCGAACATATAGGCAATCAGGGAACTACCGATAGTTCTTATCCACAATCGTTTTTCCCCCTGCTTTATCTTGATCTTTTCCATAAGCCAGGCATTAGAGAGTTCCCCCAGAAGGAAACCGGTAAGAGAAGCGATGACAATTCGTGGCACATAAGAGAATATGGTATTGTATGACTGTGCAGAGGCATCAAGATAGTCCGGCGAAGGTAGCCATACGCCCACCTGGGTGCATAAGACCATAATGATATTGCATACAAATGTCAACAGTATGACTTTTTTCGCCGTACGATATCCCCATATTTCCGTAAGCACATCTCCAAGCATATATGCGAAGGGGAAAGTGACAGTACCAGCGTCAAAGTAAAAGAGATCCATAATGCCGATGACCTTTACCGCCATTATGTTAGACACCAGATAGGCTGTAACAAAAAGTGATGTAACGATGACAAGCAACATATCGCTGCTCTCACGGTTTTTTAAAGGGTTTTCCGTAACCTTTTCCATATTTTGCAAATTTTGACAAAGTTAATCAAAGAACGATATATGTCAATAATTGAAGCTACTAAATTCATGTTTATATTCGGGGATTCGCTGTATGTATAAAGGAACACTTACGCACTTTTCAGTAAATCATACCAATAGTCAGATTGGCATACCCGAATGCCTCGCCGCTTAATCCGCTAAACATTTTTACGCAGTATTTGTTTATTCGGATAAACATTTGTAATATTGCAGAAAGTAACTGAAGGATATGGAAACATTATTTGAAAGACATCTTGAGTACCTTAGCGATGTACCGATCTCATTTGAGAGAGAACTGATGAAAACCATTGACTGGGATTCCAGACTGATTCTTATCAGAGGGCCGAAGGGAGTCGGTAAATCCACCCTGATGCTTCAGTACATTCTCAAGAACTATGGCGTATCAGACAGGCACGTATTGTATTGCTCGGCAGACACCGGATATTTCACGACACATACCTTGGTTGATACGGCAGCGGCTTTTGTCAGACAAGGAGGTACCCATCTATTTATTGATAAAATCCACAAATATGATGGATGGAGCAAGCAGATAAAGGAAATTTACGATCTGTTCAAGCATCTTAAGGTGGTATTAAGCGGTTCTTCACTCATACAGCTTAATGAAGGAGAAGCCGATTTGTCTCGTCGTCAGGACATATATGATATGCCCGGACTATCGTTCAGAGAATACCTTTGGTTCAGGACTGGCAAGAAAATCGCTCCGGTAACACTTGAAGAATTGCTTGCCGGACCTACTGAATTCTGTATGAAGGTCCGTAAGGAATACAGACCGCTGGAATTCTTTCAGGACTATCTGAAGTCCGGCTACTATCCGTTCTCATTTGAAAAGAAGAGGACATACAAGACTGTCATAGAGAATGTGATCAACTATACCATCGACACCGAACTTACAAAGTACCGTAATGTGAGCATAGAGAACACAGGCAAGATCAAGGCTTTCCTACAGGTTGTTTCAGGACTGCTGCCATATCAGGTTGACATATCAAAGCTTTCAAAGAGTGTGGGCATTGACAGAGTCACCCTTCTGAGATATATGAAGCATCTTGCAGAGGCCAAACTGACCCGTAACATATATGCAAAGCAGGACACCATCACTGACCTGCAGAAGCCTGACAAACTTATGCTGGACAACACTAACCAGATTTTCAGTCTGTGCAGTAAGCAACCTGAGATCGGCACACTTCGAGAGTGCTTCTTCTGTAACCAACTGGCATCTGCCGGGCATAAGGTCGAGTATGGCGGTATAAAGACCGGAGATTTCCGAATCGACAATGACATTGTGATAGAAGTCGGCGGTGCAAGTAAAGGAATGGCTCAAATCAGCGGCGAAGACAAGGGCAAAGCCGCCCTCGCAGTAGATGACATTGATATGGCAGCCGGCAACAGGATTCCCCTTTGGGCTTTTGGATTCCTATACTGATATTTAGCCTGATAAACCTCGATTTGTATCGTCTATGAACACTATATGGAAGTGATGCCGATTCTCATTGTGCTGATGTTCCTGCCGGGTATCGACATGAGCAGGAAGTTCTCCTGGGCAAAACTGCGATGAACTTGCCGATTTTCTTCCTGCTATTCGTCGTTTTCTACGAGCCTTTTGAAATCAAGGCATTGCTTACGATGGAGAACTCTTCTTTCACATTCAACGTGACCATGCTGTTCTGCATCCTTCTGGCAGCAATCTCGATCACCAGGAGCTGGCTTTATTTCATAGGGAAATTCAGAAATCTCTCGCGGGTGGGATACGCACTATGGTGCATTGCTGAAGTGCTGGTGGCCTCCCTTTTCATGGCTCTGTATCTTTCGCTGATGATGAGCAGCACTCCACCCTATTATGAACTGGTAGGGAGAGCGCTGAAGATAACTGCAGCCACCTGCGTATATCCATATGTATTCATTTAGGCAGGGATGGAGGCGAATACAAAAATCGCTACCCTTTCACAGAAAAGCGACGACAACTCCCTGATAAGGTTCTATGACGAATATAAGAAACTTCGTCTCGTCATTGCGCCCGAGGCAGTTCTGTTCATCAAATCCGAAGATAATTATGCGCAGATAAATTATATGGACAAAGGAAAGCCGCAGAAGTTCATACTCAGGTCATCAATGAAGGCATTGGAAGACACTTTGAAGCTGCACGGACTCATTCGATGCCACAGGTCATATTTCGTCAATCCGTCATTCATAAAGATTGTCTGAGTCAGGCATTTATATACTTCAACAGATCATTCCTTCTTGAAGAACTGACAGGGAGACGGGTACCGTCGTCCA
>CAYXMV010000121.1:0-6476 GCA_964466235.1 uncultured Muribaculaceae bacterium
GCGAGGCGTACGATCTTGCTCAGGCTGTGGATTCTGTGTTCAATCCACGTAACCCTCGTGTCGGCAATTCGTACAAGGCATATTATGGGGAGGAATCTCTGCAATATATAGTCTATGACCAATATAGGGGCAGCCAGATAATCTTCCGTTGCCAGCCTCCATACGAGGCCTGGGAATACAATAAGCCCGTGACCATAGAGCAGCGCTACGCAGATGTGACCATACAGAATTCCCTCTGGGTTGACATGACCGATGCCGGAGTCTCGCCTCTGCTGGTAGTGGATCTATCGGATATATATGCCTGGACGGTTGACTTCTTCGGTCTCCAGAAAGGCGACCGCTTCAAAGTGCTGTATGAGGAAAAGATATGCGACGGTGAAGTCATAGCCATAGACACGGTGCGCTATGCGGTATTCACCCACGCGGGACAGGACTATCCGATGGTTATGTACAATGCAGGTGACGGCGGAAACATCTGGTGGAACGAAAAGGGAGAGAGCATGCGCAAGGCCTTCCTGAAGGCGCCTCTGAAATTCTCCCGCATCAGTTCAGGTTTCTCATACGCCCGCAGGCATCCGGTGACCCGCAAGATTCAGCCGCATACAGGAGTTGACTATGCCGCTCCCAAAGGGACGCCTGTAATGTCCATAGGTGACGGCGTGGTGACGAGCATGAAATATGAAGGAGCCGGCGGCAATACCGTCAGGATCACGCATAATTCGGTGTATAAGACAGCTTACCTACACCTCTCGAAATACGGTCCCGGCCTCAAGGTGGGCCAGAGGGTACGTCAGGGTCAGGTCATAGGATATGTAGGTTCTACAGGCCGCTCGACAGGCCCTCACCTCGATTTCCGTGTCTGGAAGAACGGCACGCCGATCAACCCACTCAAGATGGATTCTCCTCCGGCGGAGCCTCTGAAGCCGGAATATATGGAAGCCTTCGCGGCTGCCCGTGAGGCAAGTGCTTCCCGCATCGATACAATCCGTGCCTCATCTGCAGTCACCGTACTCTTCGACCTGCTGTAATCGTCTAAAGAAGAGGAGCGAACAGTCTCATTATGGACTGGATGAACTTCCGGTACCATTTCCTGGAGTTCCATTCTTCGAGACAGATCTCACGGCATTCCTTGAGGTCATCGAGGAAGATCTTCCTGTTTTTCCGTGCAATCTCCTCGTTGAATATGTAGGCATTGATCTCATAACTGAGTTCGAGGCTGCGGCAGTCCATGTTTGCTGAGCCTATGACTGAAAGATAGTCATCGGATACGAGTGTCTTGGAATGTATGAATCTTCCTCCCTTTTCGAAGATACGGATTCCGGCTTCAAGGCATTCTGTATAGAACGACCTGTTGGCCGGGCCCATGAAGAATAGGTCGGCCTTTGCAGGCACCATCAGTCTTACATCACATCCTTTGAGGGCGGCGGACTTCAAGGCGAGAAGCAATGGTTCGGGCGGCACGAAATACGGAGTCTGTATATAAAGGTACCGGCTTGAATGCTGTGTTGTCCATACGGCCCCCATGTGCAGGATAGGGAACTGTCTGTCCGGTTCGTCAGGGATGATCTGCACAAGCTTGTCGTCATGCACGACTCGCTCCTGAGGGAAAAACTTGTCGAAGTTGTCCTCTATCTTTCCTCCCGAAGTTATCCATGAGTTGAGGAAGCAGTACTGAAGCGATGCGACGGCATTCCCGGTGATGCGTGTGTGGGTGTCACGCCATCTGAAGAAATAATCGTCACCGATGTTCATACCTCCTGTATATCCCACTTTCCCGTCTATCACTACAATCTTTCTGTGGTCACGATAATTGAATTTTGAAAGTATGAAGCTGTTGGGCTCCGTGAACTTCACGACCTCCACTCCGGCTTCCTTCATTTCATTGTAATAGCTCGGCCATATGGTTATGTTCGCGATGTTCTCATGGATGAACCTGACCTTCACTCCTTCCCGTGCCTTCTGCATGAGAAGTTCCTTGATTCTGCGGCTTCCATCGTCCTTGAGGAAGTAGAAATACTCGAAATGGATGTGGTGCTTTGCCGCAAGAAGGTCGTTCACGAGGGCTTCGAGCTTGCGTTCGCCGGACGTGATGATCTCGATTTCATTATGGTCCGTGACTGTCAGTCCGCTGTCCCTGCTGAGAAGCCGGCTCAGGCTGCGGTAGCGCGGTCGTATCTCCTCTGCATGGCTGTCTCCGAAAAGCAGTTCCTTCGTCTGGGGACTTGCCTTTTCCTCGAACTCCTTGAGGAAGGTGCGGTTGTATATCTGAAAGAATCCGGGCTTCCGGAAATTCAGACCGAAAGCAAAGTAAAGGAGCAGACCGATGACCGGAAGAATTGCGATTATCAGGATCCAGGCCACCTTCCTGCCCGAATCCTGATTGTCATTTATTATCACAAGCACAGCTCCTGCTATAAGAAGCAGGAAAAAGATACCTCCTATGATTGTCAGTGCCTGTGTCATGATGCTCAGTCAATCCTTTCGCAAAGGAGGGTCGCAGAAGTCACTGATGTGACGCGGACCATGCAGTAGTCGCCGGCCTTTTCCCCGCGTGACGGGAATACGCACATCTTGTTGCTGCTCGCCCTGCCGCAGAGCTCATCGGGATTCTTCTTTGAAGGGCCTTCCACAAGCACCTTCAGTTCCTTGCCGATTTCCTTCTCATTGCTCTTGAGGCTCATCCGTCCCTGGAGGGCTATGATTTCGTTGAGTCTTTCTGTCTTGAGCTCATAAGATATGTCGTCGGGATATTTCTTTGATGCGAGGGTGCCGGGACGCTCCGAATAGGCAAACATGAATGCCGAGTCGAACACCACTTCTTCCATGAGGGAGAGTGTGTCCTTGTGGTCCTGCTCTGTCTCTCCGCTGAATCCTGCGATCACGTCCGTGGTGAGGCCGCAGTCAGGAATCACGCTGCGGATCTTCGCCACCCTCGCAAGATACCACTCGCGGTCATATTTGCGTCTCATCTTCTCAAGCATGATGCTGCTCCCGGACTGGACCGGAAGATGTATGTGCCTGCAGATGTTTTCGTACATGGCCATGGTATAGATCACTTCGTCGCTGATGTCCTTCGGGTGAGAGGTCGAGAAACGTACCCTGAGCTCGGGGCTGATTTTCGCCACCATCTCGAGAAGCTGTGCGAAATTGATGTCCTTGTCCGCTCCCTGAGGATCCTTCCAATAGTAGGAATCCACATTCTGACCGAGAAGGGTAACTTCCTTGTATCCGTTCTTATACAGGGTCAAGGCTTCCTTCACGATGGTGTGAGGGTCACGGCTGCGCTCTGCTCCTCGTGTATATGGCACCACGCAGTAGGAGCAAACGTTGTTGCAGCCCCTCATGATGGAGATGAATGCCGATACCCCGTTCTTGTCGAGCCTTACCGGAGCTATGTCGGCGTATGTCTCTTCGTGCGAGAGGAGCACGTTTATCTGAGGGTTGTCAGGCCTTATGGCCTTGAGCAGGTCGGGAAGGCTTCTGTATGAGTCCGGACCGGCCACGAGATCCACCTTCTCGAGAAGCTTGTCCTTGAGTCTTTCCGCCATACAGCCCACGATTCCGATCACAACGTCGTCCCTCTTGCGTTTCTGGAGCCTGAACTGGTCGATCCTGCCCCATATCCTCTGTTCGGCGTTGTCCCTTATCGAACACGTGTTTGCAAGGATGACGGAAGCTTCCTCGATGTCCTCTGTCAGGGCATAGCCTGCGTCCTGGAGTATTGAAAGTATTACCTCGCTGTCGTTCACATTCATCTGACAGCCGTATGTCTCTATATAGACCTTTGGTCTTGATGGGTCAATGATAGGTCTTATGTCCTGCATGTCTTTATATATTTATATGTGCCGTTGTCGTCCGGCCGATCTCTCTAAGGGGACAAAGATAGGATTTTTAAACGGATTTCAGTATCTTTGCGAAGATGTAAAACTTAATGATGTGGAAAAGAGACACTTCAGACTGCTCGCACTCGTGCTCGCCTCGATGCTTCTTCTTCTGACAGGATGCCGGAAGATCAATGACATACGCATAACTTCGGTCAAGGTCACTTCCCTGAATGTCAAGGGACTGAAAGGGGCCGACCTGAATCTCGCGGTGGGAGTGTCGAACCCGTCGGTACAGGTGTCCGTTTCGGAAATCGAAGGCGAAGTGAAACATTCTGGCAAGGTTATTGGTAGGGTCGCCATTGCCCCTGTCGTGATCAAGGCCAGATGCGAGGAAATTTATGATGTAGAAGCCGTTGTAAGCATCGCGGAAGGCGTTTCTCTGAGGGAACTGATGATGTTCGCTGATCTGAGGACGCAGAACGGATGCACGGTTGACATCTCGGCAAAGGCAAAGATAAAGGGCGGCGCAACAAAGAAATTCGCCCTGAAAGACATACCGTTGAAAGAACTTTTGGAAAAAGCAGGCAATGAAAAGATCTGAAATCTTGATTCTCATTCTCATATCAGTGATCATGCTGGCATCTGCCGGCCCGGCTTCTGCGCAGTATGTGCAGGAAATCGTTGTGCTGGAAGGATATGAACTCGTTGATTCAGTGGTCTATAGACCGGCGTCAGCTGTAGATACGGCTCTCGTAGGAAAGACTATCTATCAGGTGCTTCCTTCTAAGGCACGGGGAGGCGGGGCTGATGTGACCGTGTTTCAGACGGACAGCATATATTCGGCTATGAACATGCATGTGGCTGACAATGCGAAAAGGACCCTGAGCGGTTACCGGATAAGGATATTCTTCGATAACAGGCAGAGCGCCCGTGTGGCATCGGAAGAGGCACTGAAGAAATTCGAGAGCCTTTTTCATGATGTGGTAGCCTATCGCAGCTATGCCAACCCTTATTTCAAGGTGACCGTGGGCGACTTCAGGACCAAGTCTGAAGCTATGTCCTATCTCCAGCGTATCAGGAGGGAATTTCCGAGTGCATTCGTAGTGAAGGAGAATATCGCCTTCCCTGTGGTTGACAAGGATAATTCGTTCGTGACCGACACGATAAAGGTCCTGAGGCCGAAATTATAGTTAGTAAATAGTGTCATATGTTAAAGCAAGGTTTAGAACTCAAGCAGACCCAGAAGCTTTCTCCTCTGCAGATCCAGACTATAAAGCTCATCGAACTCCCTATTCAGGAGCTTGAACAGCGCATCCGTAAAGAGCTGGAAGAAAATCCGGTATTGGATGAGGAACAGCCGAGCGAGAGGGAAGAGGACGAGGCTCCAAGAGAGGTTTCCCTTTCAGAATACAAGGAGGATGATTCGATCCCGAGCTACCGTCTCAGGTCGGATAACTACAATTCGAAGGACGAGCGCCCGCAATACAGCACATTCTCGGTGAAAGAAAGCTTCACCCAGAGCCTGCAGGAGCAGCTCGGCTACCGTAACCTTACAGAGCATCAGTATGCGGTGGCATCATTCATCATCGGGAGTCTCGATGATGACGGCTATCTGCGCAGAAGCATCGACAGCATAGTGGATGACCTGTCCTTCAGGGCAAACATCGAGACCGACGAACAGGAAGTCCTTGATATGCTGAAGGTCGTGCAGGAGTTCGACCCGGCCGGAGTGGGGGCCCGTGATCTCCGCGAATGTCTGCTTCTCCAGATAAGATACTGCAAAAAGACCCCGGAAGTGCTGACGGCGACTAAGATTCTTACGAATCATTTCAACGAGTTCACCAACAAGCACTTCCAGAAGATAATGAACCGCATGGGCATCTCCGAGCAGGAACTCAAGGCGGCGATGGCCAAGATTCTCAAGCTCAATCCTTCGCCGGGCGGTCAGATAGATGATTCATACACAGATCAGGCCCAGCAGATAGTGCCGGACTTCCTTCTCGAATACAGGGACGGAGAACTCAACCTTTCGATGCCCCGCTTCTCGGTGCCGGAACTCCGTGTGAACAGAAAGTATGCTGACATACTTATCGAGGCGGCTAATTCGTCGGAGCGCGAGAAGAAGGAAGCGGCTGCATTCGTCAAGAAGAAGCTGGATTCTGCAAAATGGTTTGTCGAAGCCATCAAACAGCGCCACAACACGCTCTCCAGTACGATGCAGGCGATAGTTGACTATCAGAGGGAATATTTCATCGATGGCGATGAGACCCATCTCAAGCCGATGGTGCTGAAGGATATAGCGGAAAAGACCGGCTTTGACATCTCAACTATTTCACGAGTGGTGAATTCTAAATATATAGAGACCCATTTCGGTATATATTCTCTGAAATATTTCTTCTCGGAAGGTCTTGAGAATCAGGAAGGTGAAGAAGTCTCTACCCGCGAACTCAAGAAAGCCCTGCAGGAATGCGTTGATACGGAAAACAAGCGCAAGCCTCTTACCGACGACGAACTCGTTGACGAGATGACAGCCAAAGGCTATAAGGTAGCCCGGCGCACAATCGCCAAATACCGCGACCAGCTCGGTATTCCTAAGGCCCGCCTCCGTAAGGAACTGTAAGAAACTGTTTAAATTTTTCTCCGAAAAGTCAT
>CAYXMV010000122.1:0-6376 GCA_964466235.1 uncultured Muribaculaceae bacterium
AGCGCCGCAAGGCTCTGGAAAGGGAACTTGAGTGGGTGCGTATGGCTCCTAAGGCGCGTCATGCGAAGTCGAAGGCCCGTCTCGGCGCATACGAGAAGCTTGCGGCTGATGATGGAAGGGAGAAGGAAGCGAATCTCGAGATCTTCATTCCTAACGGTCCTCGTCTCGGAAACAAGGTCATCGAGTTCAGGAATGTTTCCAAGGGATATGGTGACAAGCTTCTTTATGAAAATCTCAACTTCGTGCTTCCTCCTGCGGGTATCGTGGGCGTGATCGGCCCTAACGGTGCAGGAAAGACTACTCTTTTCCGTCTCATCATGGGACTCGACACTCCTGATTCCGGCGAAATCACCATAGGTGAGACCGTGAAGCTGGCATACGTGGATCAGCAGCACAGAAGCATCGATCCGGACAAGACCGTTTATGAGACAATTGCCGAGAATTCGGAATTCGTGAAGCTCGGAAAGAGGGAAGTGAATGCACGTGCTTATGTGTCGCGCTTCAACTTCTCAGGCGCCGATCGGGAGAAGCTCTGCGGCATACTCTCAGGTGGTGAGCGTAACAGGCTCCATCTCGCCCTGACCTTGAAGGATGAGGGTAATGTCCTTCTGCTTGACGAGCCTACCAACGATGTGGATGTCAACACTATACGTGCTCTCGAGGAAGGTCTTGAGAACTTCGCGGGATGCGCTGTGGTGATTTCACACGACCGCTGGTTCCTTGACAGGATCGCGACCCATATCCTTGCATTCGAGGGAGATTCTCAGGTTTATTTCTTCGAAGGAACATATTCAGAATACGAGGAAAACAAGAAGAGACGTCTCGGAAATGATGAACCTAAAAGGTTCAAATACAAGAAACTGATGGAATAGTCTTTGAAAGTCTTGCCATTTTTGGTGAGACTTTTTAAATTTGTAAGATTTTAATAATAAATGTCATGAGAGTTATCATTGAAAAGAACAGCGGAAACGGCTCAAAGTGGGCTGCTGACTACATTGTTTCAAGAATCAAGGCAAAGGCTGCCGTTACCGACGAACCATTTGTCCTCGGTCTTCCTACAGGAGGTACTCCGATAGCAACATATAAGGAACTGATCCGCATGTATCAGGCCGGTGAAGTTTCATTCAAGAATGTCATAACCTTCAATATGGATGAATATGTAGGCCTTCCTGAGGAGCATCCGGAAAGCTATCATTCGTTCATGGCGCGCAATTTCTTCGACCATGTTGACGTGCCTGCAGAAAACATAAATATCCTGAACGGCAATGCGGATGACCTTGCTGCTGAATGTGCTGCATACGAGGCTAAGATTGCGGCTGTTGGAGGCATCGATCTCTTCATGGGAGGAGTAGGCGAGGACGGACATCTCGCATTCAACGAGCCTTTCTCTTCTCTGGTGTCCCGCACAAGGGTCAAGAGCCTTACATACGATACTATCCTTGTCAATTCACGTTTCTTTGACGGAGACATCAGCAAAGTTCCTACTACCGCTCTTACTGTTGGAGTCGGTACTGTTATGGATGCAAAGGAAGTCCTGGTGCTTGCATTCGGACACAAGAAGGCCAATGCTCTCCGCGAGGCCATAGAAGGCGCTTATTCTCAGAAGTGTACACTGTCGGCACTTCAGGCTCATCCGCATGGAATCATAGTTGCTGACGAACTTGCTGTGGGCGAGCTCAAGGTCAATACCTACAGATATTTCAAGGATATCGAGAAAGACAACCTTCTTTAAGCCTCAAGTACTAAAACCCTAAATGAAGATGAACAGATTAAGACCTATAATACTTGCTGTCGTTACCGTTCTCGCCGGTCTGCTGGCCTATGGAATCATGACGCAGCCTTCGCCGAAGCCTGCAGATTCAGAGGACTTCTCTGCTGCAAGAGTGGCAGAAGATATTGAAGTCATATCAAAGGAACACCATTCTGTGGCTCAACCTGAGGAAAGAGCAGAGGTGAGGGATTATCTTGTCGGCCGCCTTGAAGAACTCGGAGCGGACAGCATCAGGATATTCAGATATGATTCGCTTGTCGGACCTCAGAACAAGCATGTAGTCTATACATTCGATGCATACGATGTGCTTGCGGAGTTCCCGCCGCTTCAGGATGCGGAGGATGCGACCTACATGATGATGGTCGCTCATTACGACTCACGCTATTCGCAGCCGATGCCTAAGGATACCGTCTGGTCATACGGTGCGGCTGATGACGGATATGGTGTGGGAGTCATACTTGAGACTGTAGCTCAGCTTCTCAAGCAGCGTCAGGACTGGAAGCAGGGTGTGAAAGTCCTTTTTACAGATGCCGAAGAAGTGGGCATGATGGGAATGAAGGCCATCTGGGAGAATGACCGTGAGGTTTTCGACAATGTCGGGTTCATGATAAATCTCGAAGCGCGCGGCCCGTGGGGACCGGCTCTTCTTTTCGAGACCTGCCCGGGTAATGAAAAGGTGATGGAACTTTATGCGGATGCCGTAAGATACCCTTTCACATATTCGCTTACGACTGTAGTTTACAGCTTCATGCCGAACTTCACTGATTTTACCATCGTGAAGGATGAGATTCCGGGGATGAATTTCTCGACGATTGCCGACATCAATCACTATCATACGGATCTTGACAATTTCAGCAATATCAGCGAGAAATCCATCCAGCATTACGGTTCTCAGGTCGTGCCTGTGTCATTGGCATATCTTACCGGGGACTATTCCGACAAGGATGCCCTGAAATCGGATGAGGATACTGTTAACTTCACAGTGCCGGGAATCGGACTCTTCAATTTCAGCAAAACCTTCTATCTGATACTCAATCTGGTCGTTGCCGTGCTCTTCCTTCTTCTGTTCGCATTTGAAGTCATAAGGGGGCGGCTCTCTGCCGGGAAGGCATTGACTGTTTCGGGAATCATCCTATGCATCGCTATCGGTGTACTTGCCTTAGGCGAACTTGTAGGTTATGTCAGCGCTCTTGTTGCCGGAGCCCGCTTCAAGCCTTTCGGCATCGTTGCCGGAGTGCCGTTTGACAATGCTGCGATGATAGTTTCTGCCGTTGTGCTTGCGGGTGTCACTGTGCTTATATATCTTGCGCTGAGAAGGAAGGCTGTGCGTCAGACCGCAGCCTCGATGAGACATAGCGCCGGAGTGGCAGCAGCTTCCAGAAATGCATACAGCGTGCTGTACGGAACACTTTTCCTGATGTTCGTACTTTCACTTGTGCTCGTCTTTGCTCTCGGTGAGAATCTGATGTTCTTCATCCCGCTTTTCTGTGCTGTAGCAGCACTTATCCTGTGGCATGTTACATCGCTCAAGTTATGGCTGCTTGCAGCAATAGCGTTGATTCTTCTCCACGCTTTCTCTTTCCTTTATGCCCTCGCAATGGCTCTTACTATCGGAGCTTTCGGTGCTGTAGCTATGCTCGCCTTCTGCGATCTCATGGTGCTGATACCGCTTGCAGACCTTTATCTTACGGAAAGAAAGAAGTGATCAGTCGCGGCGTGCGAGGCCGATGTAGTAGAGGAGTGTAGCGAGGGAGCCTAATGCCGCCACCACATATGTATATGCCGCCCATTTCAAAGCGTCTATAGCCATAGGCTGCGTGCGGCTGTCGGTAATGCCGGTGCTTGAAAGCCAGTTGATGGCTCTTGCACTGGCATTTATCTCTACAGGCAGGGTCACGAAACTGAATAATGTCGTTGCTGCGAAAAGGATGATTCCGAACCAGAGCAGTCCCGGAAAACTGTTGATGAATATCACGCCTGCAAGAAGGACCCACTGCACGATGCTTGAGGCGAAGCTTACCACAGGTACAAGTGCCGAGCGCATCTTGAGAGGTGCATAGCCCATTGCATGCTGGACAGCATGTCCGCATTCATGGGCAGCTACTGCCGCAGCCGCGACACTTCTGCTTGCATAGACACCTTCGCTCAGCGCAATCGTCTTTGTCTGTGGATTGAAATGGTCTGTGAGCATGCCTCGAGCCGGAACGACCTTTACGTCATATATGCCGTGGTCGTGGAGCATCTTCTGAGCCACCTCGGCACCGCTCATTCCGTTTGGTAGTCCTACCTTGGAATATCTGTTGAAACGGCTCTGGAGCATCTGCTGTACGATGAAGCTCAGAACCATGATGATGATCATTATTACCCAAATGTTCATGTCTTGTCGTTTTAAATATATACTCTAAGGCAAAAATAAGGATAATTTCGTATTTTTGCAGGCGTTTTTGAGGAATAAAGTGTAAATGGACAGAAAAGACGACTTTTCAAGATTAGAAATCAATCTCAAGGGCTGTATTGAGAATTACAGATATTTCAGGTCGAGGCTCGAGCCTTCGACTAAACTGCTTGTGCTTGTTAAGGCCAATGCATACGGCCATGGAGCTGTGGAGTTCGCTTCTCTAATGGAAGATGCAGGAGCAGATTATCTTGCCGTTGCATATCCCGTCGAGGGAATGGAACTTCGCGATGCAGGCATCAAATCACCAATAATGGTGCTCACGGCGGGAACTGATTCATTTGAAGAAATGATAGATAATGGTCTCGAACCCGGAATCCCGAATCTATGTTCGCTCAGGACATTGTGTGATGTGCTCAGGAAAAGGGGAGTGACGGATTTTCCGGTCCATGTGAAGCTTGATACCGGCATGCATCGCCTCGGCTTCATGTCTGAAGAAATGGATGAACTGATTGCATTTGTGAAGGACTGTCCTTCAGTGAGGGTCGTGTCCGTATATTCACATCTTGCCGCTGCCGATGAACCGGACAGCGATGACTTCACTCTCAGTCAGATTGCGCTTTTCAAGAAGAACGCAGACAGGCTCTCGGAGGCCCTCGGATATAAGCCTCTCTATCATGTCCTGAACTCAGCCGGAATAGAAAGATTTCCTCAGTATCAGTTCGATATGGTAAGGCTTGGAATCGGCATATATGGCGTGAGCGCCATCCCCGGAGTGGAACTCAGTCCGGTTGCTTCTTTCAAATGCAAGGTGTTGCAGGTCAAGACTCTGAAGCCCGGTGACGGAACCATCGGATACGGCCGTCACGGCAAAATAGCTCCTGAAGGAACTGTCATAGCCACCATTCCTGTAGGCTATGCCGACGGTCTCGACCGCCATCTGAGCCGTGGCAAAGGATTCTTCTGCATAAACGGTCATCGGGTGCCGACGATAGGAAATATCTGCATGGACATGACCATGCTTGATGTGACCGGAGTTGATGTGAATGTAGGGGATACCGTCACTATCTTCGGAGAGGATCCCACGGTCTCTGACCTCGCTGCAATCCTTGACACCATACCATACGAAATACTCACCTCTGTTCCCCGCAGGATAGAAAGAATCATAGTGAAATGACAGAATTGAGCAACAGATACAAAGTCCTTTTCGTGTGCCTCGGGAATATCTGCCGTTCGCCGGCGGCTCAGGGCATCTTTGAGCATATCGTACGTGAGAACGGCATGCAGGACAAGGTAGAGGCGGATTCGGCAGGAACATATAGCGGTCACAGAGGGGAACTTCCAGACCGCAGGATGCGTACTGCGGCACTATATCGTGGTTTTGCCCTTACGCATAGGGCACGTCCGGTCTCAAGTCTCGATTTTCTTGACTTTGACCTTATAATAGCCATGGATGACCAGAACTATGAGGACCTGATGCATCTTGCCCCCTCTGTTGAGGCTACCCACAAGGTAAGACGCATGTCAAGTTATCTGACGACACATAAGATTTCCTATATCCCCGACCCCTACTATATGGGTGCGGAAGGTTTCAGCCTGGTGCTTGACCTTCTTGAAGAAGGGTGCAGGAATCTTTATGAGGCAATAAGAAAAGCGGAGTTTTAACCTCCGCTCATTCTACATCCTCCACCCGGTCCCCGTCCTCCGTTACCGTTGCCGGGACCATTATAGACCCTGGGCTGTCCGTCGCTGCTTCCTCCTTTTGTGATGATCTCACATCCTTCTGATGATGAGGGAATTATGGTTATATCGGTTCCGGGTTCGTCTGCACATTCCACCTCAGCGGTGTCACTGTCATATATTATATATATTACTTTCCTGAAGTATGCGTTCTCCCAATATAATGAATGATCCTCTCCGACAATATCCATGTCGGCATCTTGTGCGGGCTCTCCCGTCCACCAGCTGATTTCCGAGTCCATGAATCCGGTGTAGTTCTCTGCCGCATTCCCTTTTTTCTGATTGTCGGCGACGGCCTGACTTTGTCCGCATGATATGGCTGTAACCAATGCCGCCAGTGCATGAATGTAGCTTTTCTGTCAATTATATCTTTATGTCCACATTACCTAAAAAGAAACCGACCCTTTCGGATCGGCTTTGTGCTCCCCCAGGGGCTCGAACCCTGGACCCCAACATTAAGAGTGTCGTGC
>CAYXMV010000123.1:0-6336 GCA_964466235.1 uncultured Muribaculaceae bacterium
TAATATTTCAAATGATAAAATTTTAAACAGTTTCTAAATATATATGAGAAATCCCCTTTTTCTACAATAAAGATTTCACATAAAAAAATTTAAACAGTTTCTAAGTAAATGTATGACTCTGTTTCGAAAAAATTCCGTATTTTTGATTTTCGGTATGGATAACAGTCAGATCCAAGATGCGTACAAGAGCATAGCAGCCGAAGCTAAGGGGCTCTTCAAGGACAATGGAAGTCGTTTCATTGCCCACGCCTATCCCGTTGAAACAGAAGAAGAAGTAAAGGAGATTGTCGCAGCGCTCAAGAAGGAATACTACGACGCAAGGCATCATGTATATGCCTACCGTCTCGGATACAAGGGTGACAGATTCAGGGCAAATGACGACGGAGAGCCGTCAGGTTCGTCAGGCAGGCCGGTGCTCGGCCAGATAGACTCGAAAGGACTCAGCGACATCCTCGTGGTGGTCGTAAGATATTTCGGAGGCATCAAGCTCGGGATCCCCGGCCTCATCCGCGCCTACAAGACTTCCACTGCCGATGCTCTCGAGAATGCGGAAATCATAGAAAAGATCGCTTCCAGGATGTACCGCATCCATTTCGGCTACATGAGCATGAACCAGGTGATGAAGGTACTGAAGGACATGAACCTTGTGCAGAAGAACCAGAAGTTCGACATGGAATGCAGCATCGACACAAGCGTAAGGCTTTCGCTGACCGACTCTTTTCTCGAACGGATGGAGGACGTGGAGGGATGCCGTGTGGAGGAACTGGCCTAAGGATTCCGTCCCCATGAAATGACAGAAAAAATTAACCATTCATATATGAGCAGGAAAAGTTTGATTTCAATCAGGGACTTCAGCAAGGAGGAGATCCTCCATGTCCTGGAGACCGCCAAGGAGTTCGAGCAGAACAAGGTGCAGGATTTCCTTGAAGGAAAGGTCATCGCAAGCCTCTTCTTCGAGCCATCCACAAGAACGAGACTGAGCTTCGAGACCGCCATCAACCGTCTGGGTGCCAAGGTAATAGGATTCTCCGACGCCACCAACACCAGCCAGAGCAAGGGCGAGACCCTCAAGGACACCATCAAGATGGTCTCGAATTATGTTGACATGATCGTGATGCGCCACCCTCTCGAGGGAAGCTCCCGCTATGCATCGGAAGTGGCGAGCGTACCGGTGGTGAATGCGGGTGACGGAGCCAACCAGCACCCTTCGCAGACCCTGCTTGACCTCTATTCGGTTCTTCAGACTCAGGGAAAGCTCGAAGGCTTGACAATCAACATGGTTGGCGACCTCAAATATGGCCGCACGACCCATTCTCTGCTTCAGGCCATGTCTCATTTCAACCCGAAATTCATTTTCACTGCTCCGAAAGAACTGATGATGCCTCAGGAGTACAAGGATTTCCTCGACGACAAGGGGATCGAATACATCGAGACAACTTCCTTAGACGAACATCTGAACGACTGCGACATATTATATATGACAAGAGTCCAGCAGGAGAGATTCACCGACCCGATGGAATATGAGCGCGTGAAGGACGTCTATACGCTCAATGCATCGATGCTCGGAAACGTCAAGGAGAACATGAAGATCCTTCATCCGCTCCCTCGCGTGACCGAGATCGCTCAGGATGTCGATGACACTCCTTATGCATATTATTTCAAACAGGCCGAGAACGGACTCTATGTCCGCATGGCCATCATTTCGTATCTTCTCGGCTATCGTTAAACAGATCTCCCGGCTTCACTCGGGATGACAGACAAGACAAAGACCATGAATAGGAAAGAATTAGTAGTAAGCGCACTGGAGAACGGTACCGTACTGGACCATATTCCTGCGGAAAATGTATATAAGGCCCTCGACCTTCTCAACCTCAAGGGCATCGGGAACCAGATCACTATCGGAATCAACCTCACGAGCAAGGTTCAGGGGAGAAAGGGAATCATCAAGATCGAAGACAAGTTCTTTGAGGCCGATGAGCTCAACAAGCTGGCTCTGATAGCTCCGGATGCAACAGTCAATGTGATACGCGACTTCAAGGTAGTGGAGAAGAAGAAGCTCGAGATGCCGTCAGAGGTGATAGGCGTAGCTAAATGCCGCAACCCTAAATGCGTGACCAATCATCAGCCTATACAGACACGTTTCGCCACATTGAAGAATGGTAACGAAATTTCACTTTTATGCCATTTTTGCGAAAAAGTTTCTGAGATAAAGGCGGTTTTCTAAAATAAATCATTACCTTTATCAGCCTTTTAGTTTAAAATATTAACAACACAAGCTTATATCATGAAAAAAGTACACAACTTCAATGCAGGCCCATGCGTCCTGCCACAGCAGGCCATTGACAAGGCGATCG
Source organism: uncultured Muribaculaceae bacterium (assembly GCA_964466235.1). GTDB lineage: Bacteria > Bacteroidota > Bacteroidia > Bacteroidales > UBA932 > Cryptobacteroides. The sequence goes on from CAYXMV010000123.1 coordinate 2,355, forward strand.
AAGCTCTCAAGGATTTTGCAGGAACCGGAATGCCGGTGATCTGCGTCTCACACAGATCAAAGGAGTGGGAGGCAGTCATGAACGAATGCCGCGCACTCTGGAAGGAACTCCTCAATATTCCTGACACCCACGAGGTCCTCTTCCTCGGCGGCGGTGCGAGCCTCGGATTCCTCTATGTAGCCATGAACCTTCTTGAGAACAAGGCCGGCTACCTTGAGACCGGTGTATGGGCAAAGAAGGCATTGAAGGAAGCCAAAGGTCTTGGCAACGCGTACGCGGTCGCATCTTCAGCGGACACCACATTCAACTATATTCCAAAGGGTTACGAAATTCCTGCAGATCTCGACTATTTCCATATCACCACTAACAACACAATTTACGGAACCGAGATCCATGAGGATATGGACTGCCCTGTCCCTCTCGTTGCGGACATGTCGTCCGACATCATGAGCCGTCCTGTGGATGTGAGCAAATATGCAGTGATCTATGGCGGTGCCCAGAAGAACGTAGGCCCTGCGGGTGTAACTTTCGTGATCGTGCGCAAGGATGTCCTCGGCAAGGTAAGCCGTTACATCCCGACAATGCTTGACTACCGCACACACATCGACGGAGGCTCAATGTTCAACACACCACCTGTATTCCCTATCTTCGTCATGACCGAGACTCTCAAGTGGGTCAAGGCTCAGGGCGGTGTAGAGGCTGTGTATAAGATGAATCAGGAGAAGGCCGCAATCCTTTATGACGAGATCGACCGCAACTCTCTCTTCGTCGGCACAGCAGCGAAGGAGGACAGGTCCATCATGAACGTATGTTTCGTAATGGCTCCGGGGCATGAGGCTCTCCAGGATGAGTTCATGGCATTCGCAAAGGAGCGCGGAATGGTCGGCATCAAGGGTCACAGGTCAGTCGGAGGATTCCGTGCATCGATCTATAACGCATGTCCTAAGGAAAGCGTTCAGGCTCTCGTTGACTGCATGAAGGAATTTGAAGCATTGAAGAAGTAATCGTCATCCCCGGCTTGACCGGGGATCTCAATTCTATTGAAAATGAAAGTTTTAGTAGCAACAGAAAAGCCATTTGCAGCAGCGGCTGTGAACGGTATCAGAGAAATCGTAGAAGGAGCCGGACACGAACTCGCACTTCTCGAGAAATATACAGAAAAGGAGCAGCTTCTTGCTGCCGTGGCAGATGCTGACGCCCTCATCGTGCGTTCAGACAAGGTCACTGCGGAAGTGGTTGCTGCCGCAAAGCAGCTCAAGATTGTGGTACGCGCAGGAGCTGGTTACGACAACCTCGACCTTCCTTCCTGCACAGAGCGCGGCATCGTGGCAATGAACACTCCGGGCCAGAACTCGAATGCAGTAGCGGAGCTTGCCCTCGGCCTCATGATCTATATGTCACGCAACCAGTTCACACCCGGCACAGGTTCTGAACTCAGTGGCAAGACAATGGGTATCCAGGGCTTCGGAAACATCGGTCAGCTCGTCGCGAAGAAGGCTGCAGGCCTCGGGATGAACGTTCTTGTTCTCGCACCTAAGCCTGCGGAAAAGCATCAGGGATGGAACACCGTCGCAACCATCGAGGAACTTTACAGCAGGTGCAATTTCGTATCCGTGAATATTCCGGCAACTCCTGAGACAAAGGGAATGATAGGCTATGATCTTCTTTCGAAGATGCCAAAGGGCGGCTGCCTCATCAACACTGCCCGCAAGGAGATCATCTGCGAGGAAGGACTTGACAAGGCTCTTGCAGAGAGGGCTGACCTCAAATATGCCACCGACATAGCACCTGTAGCTTATCCTGAGCTCAAGGAGAAGTATGGCAAGCAGATTTTCGCGACCCCTAAGAAGCAGGGAGCAGAGACAGGTGAGGCAAACATCAATGCCGGTCTTGCCGCAGCTAACCAGATAGTGAACTATTTCGCTACCGGCTGCACCAGGTTCCAGGTCAACAAATAGTTAAAAGATGTCTCGACTTCGCTCGACATGACAGTTTCAATCTGACTGATACGATCTTTCGTTCCGGAAGCGCCACTTTCATTTTGAGCATGCATCACTGTCTTTTCGACTGAGTGCCACCGTCATTTCGACCGAGTGCTACTGTCTTATAACCGAGCGAAGCGAGTAGAGAAATCCATACAACCATGGTAAGAATCAAACCATTCGCGGCAATACGCCCGCCAAAGCAGTACGTAGAGGAAGTAGCTGCCAGACCATACGATGTCCTCAATTCAAAGGAAGCGAAGGCCGAGGCCGGAGAGAAGTCCCTTCTCCACATCACAAAGCCGGAAATCGACTTCGATCCTATCATTGACGAACACAGCCAGCCGGCATACGACAAGGCTGTCGAGAACTTCAAGTCATGGCAGGATAAAGGTTGGCTCGTTCAGGACGAGAAGCCTTGCTACTACGTATATGCACAGACTATGGAAGGACGTACTCAATACGGACTTGTGGTCTGCGCACACACAGATGATTACGCAGAAGGCAAGATCAAGAAGCATGAACTCACCCGTAAGGACAAGGAAGAGGACCGCATGATTCACGTGCGCATCCAGGACGCCAACATCGAGCCTGTATTCTTCTCATATCCTGACAACGAGGAAGTCGATGCAATCGTCGGACGATATATCATTGAAGAGCCTGAATACGACTTCGTGGCAGCCGACGGATTCGGACACCATTTCTGGGTTATCGACAATCAGGCAGACATCGACCGTCTGACAGAGATATTCGCAGAGATTCCGGCATTCTATGTTGCCGACGGTCACCATCGTACAGCTGCTGCAGCCCTCGTAGGAGCAGAAAAACGCAGCCAGAATCCGAACCATACAGGTAACGAAGAATACAATTGGTTCATGACAGTGGCGTTCCCTGACAGCCAGCTCAAGATCATCGACTACAACAGAGTCGTGAAGGACCTCAACGGTCTCACTCCTGAGCAGCTTGTTGCAGCCCTCTCAGAAGATTTTGACGTTCACGCAGAAGGTTGCGGAGTCTATAAGCCGGGAAAGCTCCACGAATTCTCGATGTACCTCGGCGGAAAGTGGTATTCTCTCGTGGCTAAGGAAGGAAGATATGACGACAATGACCCAATAGGTGTCCTCGACGTGACAATCCTCTCAAACCTCGTTCTCGACAAGATTCTCGGCATCAAGGATCTCCGCACGGACAAGAGAATCGACTTCGTGGGCGGTATCCGCGGACTCGGCGAACTTTCACGCAGGGTTGACAGCGGTGAGATGGCAGTAGCATTCGCCCTCTACCCGGTATCGATGAAGCAGCTGACAGACATTGCCGACTCCGGCAACATCATGCCTCCTAAGACTACATGGTTCGAGCCTAAATTGCGCTCTGGACTTGCGATACACAAGTTGTCGTAATTCATACGACATCTGCTCAGATAAGGCGGCTTGAAAAGCCGCCTTATCTGTCATTATGCTTTCTTAGCTGTTTCTTTACGCACCTTGGAGTCGATCAGATAATCTATCGAATATCGGCCGGGTCCAGTGATATAAAGGATGCAGAAAACGCAGAGATAGATCAAAGCAAGTTCACCTTCTGGCATCATGGCGTCATGAACACCGAAGAAGGCCACGGCCATCGCTGCAATCATAGGAATGACAGTGATTCTGATCAGAAGTCCGGTCATCAGGAAGAGCGAACAACAGAATTCACAGAAGATTGAGACCATCAGTGTCATGTAGCTTCCGAAACCTAAAACGCTCGGATAAGTCGTAGAAAGCTCATTGAAATTCATCAGCTTGTCGAGCCCGTGCATCATGAACAGAACACCGAAAAACAATCTGAGGCAGAGAATCAGAAAGGAAATCACCTTCTCCCTGCAATAGCGTGGAAACAAAAAATTGTAAAACATAAGCGTCCTTTTTAAAAATCCGTTTCCCCGCCCACTTCAAAATCAAAGCCAAAATCCGCAGCCGCATTTATATGCGAAAACACCCCGTCATCGAAGGATGACAGGG
>CAYXMV010000124.1:0-6078 GCA_964466235.1 uncultured Muribaculaceae bacterium
CTTGATTTTTATATCAACTGGCATAAAATCGGAAGATTTTATGTAAGTTTGCGCCGCGAAAAAACAAACGGACAAATGGCAAGGATTTCAGAAAAAGCAACTCAGATGCCGGCTTCTGCAATAAGAAAGCTGGTCCCGTACGCAGATGCAGCGAAGAAGCAAGGCGTCAAGGTCTATCATCTCAATATAGGCCAGCCGGACATCGATTCCCCTTCATGCGCATTGGATGCCGTGAAAGGAAACACACTGACACATATCTCATATTGCCATTCCGCAGGACTGCCCGAACTCCGCAACGGCCTTGTGGAGAAATACTACAGGAAGATAGGGATCGACATCGAACCTTCCGAGCTTATAGTGACGGTAGCCGGCAGCGAAAGCGTGAATCTTGCGCTTGAAGTCACCTGCGATGCCGGTGACGAAGTGATAGTGCTCGAACCGTTCTACACCAACTACAACACATTCGCATTCATGAACGGAATCACTCTCAAGGCGATTCCGACAGACATACGCAACGGATTTCAGGTACCTGCAATCGAGGAATTCGAGAAAGCCATAACCGACAGGACAAAGGCCATCCTCGTATGCAACCCCGGCAATCCGAGCGGTACACTGTATTCCAAGGAGAACATGCTCGCTCTCGGAGAAGTTGCAAGAAAGCATGACCTCTTCCTGATTTCCGACGAAGTATATAGGGAATTCTGCTACACGGAAGAGCCTCATTTCTCGGCCATGAATATTCCAGGCCTTGAGCAGAACGTAATCCTTGTTGATTCTGTATCAAAGAGATACAATCTCTGCGGAGCAAGAGTAGGCTGCATCGTATCGCACAACAAGGAAGTGATGGCCGCAGCCATGAAATATGCCCAGGCACGTCTCTGCCCTCCTATTCTCGGACAGATTGCCGCCATCGGTGCGCTTGATACTCCCGACGAATATTTCGACAAGGTCAAGGCCGAGTATATAAAGAGAAGGGATTTCATGATCGATGGACTCAACAGAATCCCGGGAGTGTTCACTCCGAAGCCTATGGGTGCCTTCTATACTATAGCTGAAATCCCTGTGGATGACGCCGAGCAATTCGCCAGATGGATGCTTGAGGAATTCAGACTCGAAAACGAGACCACTATGGTAACTCCTGCTGCCTCATTCTACAAGACGTCAGGAACCGGACGTAACCATATCAGAATATCATACGTCCTCGAGGTGCCGGAAATGGTAAAGGCCCTCAGGATTCTTGAGGAAGGTCTGAAACAGTATCCAGGAAGGATATGATCTTAGGGACAAGCATTTCATGGATGAAATTCTCTTCCATGAAATGGCTCCCTTCATACATCTGAAAAGTTTCTCCGAAATATCTTTTCCACGTCCGTACGCTGACTATTCCGCTACGGCGATAGTGGTCATGAGTACCGAAAAAAGCATAAAACCGGTCAGTTCCTCCATTCAAGACCGAGTTCTCCAATGCCGCCGCACGATGGGCTGAGTATTTTCTCAGAGTACGGAAGGTAAAATGAAGTTTCTGCCTGTCCCCTTCCTTCGGACGGTATATCCGGTCCAGGAACTCAGTCACTCCCGGAATCAAGGCAAGCCACGCTAGTTTTCCAAATACAAGTGGAGCATTCAGCGACGGCGAGACAAAGACATGCGGCACCCCTTTGATCCTCAGCGCATGAACCGCCCCCAAAGACTCGCCTGCCACAACAGCCGGTTTCAATTCATCCACCCATGCGGCAATCTGTGAAGCCGCTGTTTCCGGATCGAAATCGTATGTCCTTACAACGACTTCCGCACGCCCTCTCAGCGCCTCACGAAGGATGGAAGGGATACGCGAATCCCCTCCTCCGCCCATACCATGTATATATAGAATGCAATCAGTCATAATTCGAATGGCAAATTTACAAATAATTAGTATCTTTGCGAAGATTGGGAAATTATTTAACCAAACCAATATAGACATGAAACTCAAAACAATCATCGCAGCGGCTGCATTCGGATTCGGAGCATTCGCGGCTTCAGCTCAGGAAGTTCCCGAGTACGAGTTCACCGTAATCAAGGAGAACCCCATCACATCAATCAAGAACCAGAACCGTTCAGGCACATGCTGGTGCTACTCTGCACTCTCTTTCGTAGAGTCTGAGATCCTCAGGACCAAAGGCCTCGAACTCGACCTTTCGGAAATGTTCGTAGTAGGCAAGTCATACCGCGACAGGGCTGTGAAATACGTGAGACTTGACGGTCATCTCAATTTCGCTGCCGGTTCATCATTCGGAGACGTCCTCCATGTGATCGACGATTACGGCATCGTTCCTCAGTCAGCAATGCACGGTATGAACTACGGTTCGGCACTCCCAGAGCAGAGCGAGCTTGATGCCGCACTCAAGGGTTATGTATCGGCAATCGCCTCAAATCCTAACAGAAAGCTCACCACAGCATGGCTTAACGGCTTCGACGGCATCGTTGCAGCATATTTCGGAGAATATCCTGAAACATTTACTGTTGACGGCGTTGAATACACACCGGAGTCATACAGGGATTTCCTCGGCTTCAATATGGATGACTACGTGAACATCACATCATTCACGCACCATCCGTTCTACGAGCAGTTCGTGATAGAGGTTCCGGACAACTGGCGTTGGGACACCGCATATAACCTCCCTATGGATGAGATGATGGAAGTCATGTTCAATGCAATCGAGAACGGATACACAATCGCATGGGGCTCGGACGTAAGCGAACAGGGTTTCACCCGCAATGGTACAGCCGTAGCGCTTGCAGAGGTAAAGGCCACAACAGGTTCTGACCAGGAGCGCTGGGTAGGTAAGGCTGATGCAGCAAAGGAAGAAGTCAAGGCAGCTCTCCCTGCAGAGGTCACAGTGACTCAGGAGATGCGTCAGGAAGGCTATGACAGAAAGACAACTACAGACGACCATGGAATGCACATCTATGGTCTCGCACAGGATCAGAACGGCACAAAGTACTTCATGGTGAAGAATTCATGGGGCGAGAGCGGAAAGTACAAGGGCATCTGGTATGCATCAGAGACTTTCGTTAAGTTCAAGACCATGAACATAGTCGTTCATAAGGACGCTCTTCCTAAGGACATCAAGAAGAAGCTCGGTCTTAAATAATCCGGCATGAAGATAGTCAGACACATTCCCAATACAATCACATCCATGAATCTGCTTTTCGGAGTCATGGGTGTGATTCAGACATTTGACGGCCGGTTTGACATTGCCTTCTACATGATGCTGGCTGCGGCTGTATGCGACTTCTGCGACGGCCTGAGTGCAAGACTGCTCGGTGCATATTCTGAGATGGGCAAGGAACTCGATTCACTGGCCGACCTCATCAGCTTCGGCCTCCTGCCCTCCCTGATGATACATCGGCTCATGACAGTCAACGGTGGGGATGGCATCCTGACATATATTCCGCTTGTCATCGTCATCTTTTCGGCGCTCAGACTGGCTAAATTCAACATAGACGACAGACAGAGCGACAATTTCATCGGACTCGCCACCCCGGCATGTGCCATGATATGCGGTTCTTTCGTCTATTATGTAAGCAATGATCCGACAAGTGTACTGAATTCCTGGGCATCCACACGATATTTTCTTCCGACAGCTTCACTTATTCTCGCATTTCTGTTAGTAAGTGAAGTCCCTATGTTCTCCATGAAATTCAAAAAGAACATAAGACCGGGTACACCGATCCACAAGCAGAGAATAGGATTTGCAGGAGTCATGTTCACAGCAATCGTGCTCGTGATACTTCTCGGACTGAACTGGTCTATGACAGTCCTTCTGACCTTCGTTTCTTACATAGTGATGAACCTCGGCGTCCATCTGCTTTTCAAAAGAAGATGACACACGCATATATACAGAATAAGCCGGCCCATCTGGACCGGCTTTAATCATTTCAAGATGTTCATCCTAATAGTTTGTAGGATGGATCATGAAGTAGCTCTTTGCATGCTTGCAGACAGGGCAGAGCTCCGGAGCCTTCTTGCCTACCACGATGTGACCGCAGTTAGAGCACTCCCACATCATATCTTCGTCACGTGAGAATACGATACCGCCTTCTACATTTGCAAGAAGCTTGCGATAACGCTCCTCGTGCATCTTCTCGATTGCAGCGACCTTGTCGAAAAGGATAGCGATTTCCTCGAATCCTTCCTCACGAGCCTCTACTGCAAAGCCTGCATACATGTCTGTCCACTCATAGTTCTCACCCTCTGCCGCATCAAGGAGATTAGTCGCCGTATCCGGCATCTCACCGCCATGGAGAAGCTTGAACCATATCTTTGCATGCTCCTTCTCGTTGTTTGCTGTCTCTTCGAAGAGCTTGCCTATCTGTACATATCCGTCCTTCTTTGCCTTTGAAGCATAGTAAGTGTACTTGTTGCGGGCCATTGATTCACCTGCAAAAGCTGTCTGAAGATTAGCTTCAGTCTTTGTTCCTTTTAATTCTTTCATGATTTTCGTTATTATGCTGTTTAACTATCAACTCTAAAGCCATAAGGCTATATCTAGCAAATATAGCAAACTATTTTGATTTTCTGACTATCTTGAATCCTATTGCTGCAATAAAAATCGACATGAGAGGAGAAAGTATGTTGAAGAAGCAATATGGCAGATATGTCATTGTATCAACCTTCAGGACTGTGGCCTGGGTCATACCGCACGAATTCCACGGAATAAGTACAGACACGACCGTGGCGGAATCTTCTACGGAGCGGCTTAGAAGTTTAGGCTCATATCCCCTTTCCTGATAAAGTTTCTTATACAGACTGCTTGTCAGTATGATTGACAGATACTGGTCTCCTGTAATCATATTGGCAAATATGCCGGTTCCGACAGTGGAAGCCACCATAGTCACTCTTCTCCTGACAAATCTTACCAATGTGTCTGTAAGTGTCTGAAGCATTCCGCTTCCCATGAGGACACCTCCGAAACAGCTCGCCGCAATGATAAGGAACACCGTATCAAGCATTCCCGTCATTCCGCGTGTCGAAACAAGGGAATCAAGAGCGGCATTTCCGGTCTCGATGGCTGTAGTCCCGTAATATGATATGAATAATCCCTTGAATCCGTCAATGAAAGACAGGGATGATTCCGGATCGGCCGGTGCACCGGAAGCGATGGCGGCAAGTATATGAGGCTGAAATATCAGAGCCGTGATGCCAGCGATTACAGCGGCTATGAAAAGTGTAGCGATTGCAGACACCTTCCTTATGATGAGCAGGGCGGTGAGAACGGGAACAAGAAGCAGCCACGGAGATATGTTGTATGCCGCTTTCAGGTCATCTGAAAAATCGGCTGCATGTGCCGCCTCTACGTCACCATGCATCAGGCTGACTATCAGGAACACAATCAGAGTAATGGCAAATGACGGCACGGTTGTGACCATCATGAAACGAATATGCGTGAAAAGAGGTGTGCCGGCAGACGACGACGCAAGTACCGTAGTATCCGACAAAGGAGACACCTTGTCACCGAAATATGCACCGGATATGATGGCTCCGGCAATCCATCCCGGTTCATAGCCCTGCGCCGTTCCAATACCCACAAGAGCCACACCGATTGTGGCGATAGTAGTCCAGGAACTGCCGGTCATAACAGCTATGACCGCACTGATGACGCATGATGCGAACAGGAATATTTCCGGCACAATGACCTTCATTCCGTAATATATCATTGTCGGAACCACACCGCTGACCATCCATGAGCCGGAAACGGCACCGATCAGCAGAAGTATGACTATAGAGGTTCCTACAGAAGTTATATTGTCCAGGATGGACTCTTCGAACACCTTCCAAGGAATACGGTAAAGGATCATTGCCAGCACGACGGTAAAGCCCGCGGCCAAAAGCAGGGCCACCTGGCTCGCACCCGAAAGTGCATCCGTACCGAATACATATATCACCAATGAAAGGGCCGCCACTAAAACGATGAAGGGCAGCAGCGAAATCCACCACGAGGGCTGACCTCCACTATTGAAATTTTTCATAATACACTACTTACTGAGAAACTGTTTAAATTTTTCTCCGAAAAATCATTAATTGTTGAAACTGAATAA
>CAYXMV010000125.1:0-6056 GCA_964466235.1 uncultured Muribaculaceae bacterium
TTACAGACATATTTTTATTCTGCCCTCACGGACACACTTTCTGGGACATTATCAAACCACTCTGTCAAGGCTATTTCATCTTCGATATATGCTGCGGGTTCTACAGAATGCATGGTAGTGCATTCACTTGAAGTCCTGCTTCCGAGGATTGAGCCATCTTCTACGTTGAGGGTCTCTCCTGTATATTCTGGATTATAGATGTGCATCTGCACCGAAGCTCCGTATCTGAGATGATGATTTTTGCCAGGTCTGAAACTGAAATCGGCCTTGAGCCCTATGTCTGAAGTCCTTGAACGGTTGCCGCTGCCTGAATAGTTGCTTCTCAGTTCATTGCCTTCTGCTGAGACTTCCTCCCTTATATTGCTTACGGAAAACAATGCTCCGTACCGGCTGTAATAAGCCTTCATTGCAAGTTCGTGATTCGTCGCGAACCGATAGTCCCAGTCAAGGGATGTCACGAAATTGCCCCATTCAATACCATTATTGCTTATTTCTTCATATTTGTCTGCCTTTTCAGGATCAGTAACGGGATATATAAGCCCGCCATCAGTCTGAATATATTTCAGAGCATCTCTTCCTCCATAGACCTTGAGGGAAATCATGTTGTTGTCGGTGAACTTATGGGTTATGTTTCCGTTGAGGTCCCAGAAGGCATATCTGATCCGGAAATCTTCCCCTCTCTTCTTCTTGATTATCAGGCATGCAGGCTCGGTGACAGCATCCAGCCAGCTTCTTCTGAGTCCGATGTTGAATGAAGTCTTTCCCTTGACTATGGGTCCTTCGAACTGCAGTCTGCTGTCCAGCAGTCCTATGGAAAAGAGTCCGTGATATTCCTGAAAGTCTCCTTCCCTCGTCTTAACATCCACGACCGATGACATCCTTCCTCCGTACCTTGCCGGGAAGCCGCTCTTGTAGAAATCGACCGACTCCACCATATCGGTGTTGAAGCTCGAGAACAGTCCTGCCAGATGGCTGACCTGATACAAGGGTACGCCGTCGAGAAGGTATAGGTTGTCGGCTCCGTCTCCACCTCTGACAAACATTCCAGACATGAGTTCGGTACCAGTGGCCACACCCGGAAGCTGCTGCAGTGTCTTTATGACGTCCGGCGAACTGAGTACGGCAAAGCCTTTCTCGAACTGTATCCTGTCAAGCTTCTGATGTCCGGTCTGGGTTGTGTTCAGCCCCTTGGAGGTCAGCGCGGTAATGACAGCTCCGTTCAGTGTGTCGCGCTGCTCTTCGATGAATATTGTGTAGTCCTTTGGCTTTTTCTTCTTGTCCTTGTGTGTCAGTACGACATACTTCTTGCGTATCTCCCACTGGATCTGCGTCCCTTGGAAAAGAACGGTCAGGCATTCCTGGAGCGTCTGCCTGCGGGGATCGATCTTCTTTAGGGACGGAATGTCAAGTTCAAGAGAAGAATCATAGATGAAGTTTATTCCGAAAGTCTCGTGTATTGCCGACATCTGTTCCTTCAGAGTCGGCGATTCCTGTTGCCGCGCCATGGAATCCTGGACGGTACAAAGAATCATCAAGGGGAGTAATAATAATGATAGTTTCCTCATTTTCAACTTGTTTTACATTCCGCCTTGTGGCGGTTCCGCATATAAGACGCAGACAAAGCAAAAAAGTACTATGCAAAAATAGAAAAAACTATTACCTTTGACCGGATGGACGAACTTTTCAGATATAACTACAGGCCTCTCTGCCTATATGCCCTGCACTATCTCAATGACCATGATATGGTAGAAGATGTGGTGCAGGAATGTTTTGCCATGCTGTGGGAAAAGATGCGGGACGGTATTCAGGTGACCAATCGTCGCGCGTACCTTTATACAGCGGTTCGCAACCGTTGCCTTGACAATCTCCGCAAGGCCGGTCTCAAGACCGAAGAACTCAAACCGTATGATGCTTACGGGATAATCGATGACGATGATGCTCAGGAACGTTCTCTGATTGAGGCGAGGCTTTGGACGGCAATCGATTCTCTCCCTGAAAAATGCCGCGAGATCTTTCTCTTGAGCAAGAGGGACGGGCTGAAGTATGAAGAGATAGCGGCGGAACTCGGAATCTCGGAAAATACCGTCCGCAATCAGATGAGCAAGGCCTTGAAGACCCTTAAGGAAGGGGCTCAGAAGATAATTTCGTTTTTTCTTGCAATTTTTGCCTGATTCATATAGTACTTTTTAGATGGTATTCCGTCTTAATGGCGGAACATGACTCTTAAATCTTTATTATGTCAGATTTTGATGACAGACATATCGACTTCGTCACCCGCCGTTACAAGGAGGGGAAGTTCGACACGCAGAAGGCCATTGAACGTTTCCATTCTGCTTATGGCCGGCCCCGCAAGGTGCACAGGATAGACTGGATGCGTATTACCGGTGTGGCTGCGGCAGCAGCAGTGCTGCTTGGAGTCTTTCTCTTCCTCCGTTCAGGAAAGGAGGACTGGACCGAGCTTATGGCAGACGCTTGTCCTCAGTCCTATGTCCTTCCGGACAGTACCATGGTGACGCTGTCCAAAGGCGCTACCCTGCGTTACAAGGATTTCGGTGAGGATTCGAGAAGGGTCGAAATGACTGGAAAGGTCTGGTTCGATGTGGCAAGGGACGAAACGAAGCCTTTTGAGGTCACGACAGGCAATTCCTTTGTAAGGGTGCTTGGCACAGAGTTTCAGATTGACGCAACAATCACTTCCGGTAAGGCTGTGGAAGTCTATGTGTCAGAGGGAAAAGTGCTCTTTGCCCGTAGCGAGGAAACGGACGGGGTTATTCTTACAGAAGGGATGTCCGCTCTCCTTCCTAATGGCATTGACAATCCTGTGGTGAGTGAAAAAGGCGATGAGAACGACATTGCATGGATCCGAGGCACATTCGTCTTTGATCAGACTCCTTTGAGAGAAGTACTCAAATGTCTGTCAAATTATTACAAGGTGTCATTTGTAGCAGAGGATCTGGACAAGAAACTCAGTGGCGAATTCAGTACTGAGGATCTCGACCTGATTATCGGACTCATAGAATCTGCCCTTGATGTAAACATTCTGAAGATGTAAGAGTCTTTACGGATGAAAAAGGTATTATCTATTATTCTGACCGCCATGTTTGCGGTCTTTTATTCAGGTGCTTTCCCGAAGCAGGTCAGGTCTCTTCAGGAACGTAAGACGTTCAGGTCTCAGATGGAAGTGATTCATGATGTTCTCGGAGTCAACTTCGTCTATGACTCATCCCTCGATCTTGAAGGGGAGTATGATGGCGAGCCTATGGCCGGTATTCTGAACGACAGACGTGCAGATGAGGCTCATGTCTTGGACAGGTGCCTCAAGACACTTTTCCGTGAGACAGGGATAGAATATTAAATCCTCAGGAAATATGTTGTTCAGCTGTACCCAGACCGGACTTGAAAGACTTGACGGCGCCAGATTCAACAGGGGATTTGCACTTCTGAGTTCTCCGGACGTTATAAAGACACTTCAGAACATTCTCGGAGTGACCGGCGGAACGGAGCTGCTTTCCGGGCTTCATGTCTATGGCGGTGACGGAAATGACAATCTTTTCATGCTCGACGGCGTGCCTATGTATCAGGTGAGCCATCTTGCCGGCCTCTTTTCGAGCTTCAACGCCGACCTTATCGACAATGTGGATTTCTATAAAAGCGGTTTCCCTGCCATATATGGCGGCAGGATGTCCTCAGTCGTTGACATAACCACCCGTGACGGGGATTTCCGGAAATATCACGGCACCTTTTCTCTCGGCCTGCTTGACGGCCGTCTCCATTTCGAAGGTCCGATAGTCAAGGACAGGAATGATCACCGCCATCGCGTTAATATCACTGCAAGTCACCGCTTCACGAAGCGTTTCGACGCCTATATAGGCTGGAACTGGCGCAAGGGCAGCCGTATAACGACCTACTCTCATATCGACCCGGACACGGGGACGTTCCGTTATTCCTCGTCTCTACAATGCGTATTGCCGTATGAATCCTTTCCTTGCTATGGTTACAAAGGAGGATGTCGGCATATATAATGAAAATTGGGCTGATTTCAATCCTTCAGACGTCCGTCCTGAGGGGTATGTATATGGGATTATTCCGATTCTCCCGACATTCAGTTACACGCTTAAATTTTAGAATATGAACAGGACTCTTACAATAATAATGATTGCGCTTCTTCTGTCATCCTGCGAGCGCGTTATGGACCTCGGTCAGCTGAAGGCGGACAACGGCCCTCGACCTCGATATAGTTCTGCCGCTGAAGGACTATCAGAGGCAGAAGCCGAACATCCATCAGGCCGATGTGAGGGTGACTATCGACGGAAGGGAAGTCCCTGTGCATAAGGCTACAGGTGCTGAGGGAAATCTTGCCATAGGTTCGTTGTATCTGCTTGAGGAGATACCGGGAGGGGCGGAGGTGGCCGTCACTGCCACTCATGATGAAGTGGAGCCTATGAGTGCACGTGTAACGATGCCGGAAGCCTTTCCGGAATATGAACTCAAGGTCTAAAGAATCACTTCTGATTCTGATGTCAATTATGATGAACCTCTGTATGAGGCTGAACTCAGTCTTATCGGAGAGCGGGATGGATATTTCATCTACTGGTTCCGTATTGGGTGAGAATCCTGACTGGGCTTCAATGAATGAGGTTGAACTGAAAGGACATATCATCTATGTCTTTCATGGCAGCGAAAGCAATGTATTCAGGTTCCGTTATGCCCATGAAGGCGAAAAGATGGAGTACGACTTCTCCGGCGGTTACGGATACGGCGAAGATGACCTGTATCAGGAAGAGCAGCCGGTCGTCATACATTATATAAACAAGTGCCGTTTCCGTCTTTACCGGATTTCGCAGGAATATTATTATTATAGTCTGCGTGATGTGAACAGTTTCTCTTCTTTAGGGCTTGCATCGCCATCCCAGACATACGGAAACATTTCCGGAGGCATCGGATGCCTCGCCGTCCTGTCAGTCACAGAACTCCCATGGCAGGAATCCTTCTGATATCCGTCCTCTCATAAAAAATTCGGCTGGGTCCATTCCGGACCAGCCGTAAATGTGTTTCTGTGTGACTTTGCAGACTCGGATGTCGGTAGAATCATCTCATGATTGTTTAGGTCAGATATGACCGTTCACAACGAATAATCAGCCATTCACCCATAAAATCGTGCATAGTCATAACCAAATACGCTGTTTTGATATTTGATCAATGTGGAAAATCTTATAAGACGGCATACGGGATCTGCTTGTCCTGTGGTTGGAATACAGAGATAAACGAAAGTCGGAGATAAACTCTATTATTTTAGTTTATCTCCGACTGTATATTAATCGATTATATCGTAAGGATATTATCTGTACTGTACGAACTCGATATCCTTTGCAGCTCTTTCTGCGAGAGTCTTGTCCTTGCTTGCAGCATCAAGGTTGGTCTTGACAGCCTCTGCGTTACCCTGGCGGGCAGCAGCGACAGCCTTGATGTAAGAAGATGTAGGGCACTTGCAGGTTGCAGCAGCTGCAGCAGCATAGTCACCGTTGAGGAGAGCTACGAGAGCTGAGTTGCAGTCCTTCTTGCCTGCGAGCTTGGCAGCAGCAGCCTTGTAGTCACCGTTGAGAACGTCAACAACTGCGAGGTTAGCCTTTGCAGACTCGTTGTTTGCAGCCTTGAAGTACTTTGCAGCCTCAGCGAGATTGTTCTCACGAAGAGCTACAACACCCATTGCGTTGTTCCAGTCTGCATCCTTAGCACACTTTGCGAGAGCAGCCTTTGCGTCTGCGAGGTTGCCTGTCTGGATGTAACCCACTGCAAGGTTGTACTGACCGTTGGCGCTGTTGAACTTCTCGACAGCCTTCTTGTAGAGAGCCACCTTGTCAGCGTTGTCCTTGACGAGCGTAGCTGCACGGAGGAGGGCAGTCTCATCGAGAACGTCGATGTTCTCGTCGATGAGCTTGAGGAGTTCCTCGCTTGTGTAGTTCTTGAACTCTACGTTAGCGATGAATCTTGCACGACGAAGCTCAGGAAGAACCTCCTTTGCAAGAGTTGTATAGACAGCAGACATGTTCTTGATC
>CAYXMV010000126.1:0-5893 GCA_964466235.1 uncultured Muribaculaceae bacterium
TGAGGAGAAGGGCGTGAAGATCTACCTCTCGAAGGAGGTTGTGATCGCTGACGATTTCTCTAACGACGCAAACACAAAGATCTGCCTCAACACTGAGATCCCTGACGGTTGGGAAGGCATGGACGCAGCTCCAAGCACACTCGCGACATGGGAGGAGGTTCTCATGAACTCAAAGACCATCCTCTGGAACGGTCCTGTCGGCGTTTTCGAGATTCCTGCATTCGCAAAGGGTACAAACCGCATAGCTGAGATCCTCGCAAAGGCAACTGCCGAGAACGGAGCATTCACCCTCGTAGGTGGCGGTGACTCTGTGGCTGCCGTGACTCAGATGGGTTATGCAAACAAGGTAAGCTACGTATCGACAGGTGGTGGCGCTATGCTCGAGTATCTTGAGGGCAAGGAACTTCCGGGTATCGCTGCAATCAGAAAGTAATCAGACTGCACAACCAAGTGCATTTTTATAGTGAAAGTGCGCGTGGTACCCATGAAAAAGAGGGTATCGCGCGCATTTTTCCTTATTTTTGCTCTTATCCCGTCAAGAATACCGGTCTATTTCTTATCTTTGTCGTACAAACCTCGATGCAGAAAACTACGCTGCAAATCTAAGGTTTGCAGATTGTTTAAATTATAAGGATATGTTAGAGACTTTGGTTGTGAACTGGCACATGAATCCGGAGATATTCAGTATCGGACCGGTTTCGCTCAGATGGTATTCCGTTCTTTTTCTTTCGGGATTCTTCTTCGGATGGTATATATTCAAATGGTTCTTCAAGAGGGAAGGCATTCCGACCGCCCTTCTCGATCCTCTTCTGTTCACTCTCCTGATAGGAACCATTGTGGGTGCCCGTCTCGGACATTGCCTCTTCTATCAGCCGGACTATTATCTCGGCAGCTGGCAGGGATTCTTAGAGATATTCATGCCATGGAAGGGCGGGCTCGCCAGTCATGGCGGCACCATCGCTCTTATCATTGCAATGTGGTGGTTTGCAAAGCATTATGGTCGAAAGAATGATTTCGACTTCCTGTGGATTCTCGACCATCTCTGCATACCGGTGTGTTTTGCCGGCGCCCTCATACGCCTCGGCAATCTCTGCAATTCGGAAATCTATGGCGATGTGACAAGCCTCCCGTGGGGATTCATCTTCGAGCTCAGGGGAGAGACCCTGCCGAAGCATCCGACCCAGCTGTATGAGGCCCTCAGCTACACCATCCTCGGCATAGTCCTCATACTCCTTTATAAATATAAGGCGCAGAAGATGTACAAGGGCACATTCATCGGAGTCTTTTTCATAGTCCTCTTCGGGATGCGTTTCCTCATCGAGTTCATCAAGGAGCCTCAGGTGGGATTTGAAGAGAATATGGTGCTGAATATGGGCCAGTGGCTCAGCGTGCCGTTCATTCTGCTCGGTATCGGCCTTGTCATATATGCCTTCATCAGGAAGCAGCCGGTCCTTGCCGTACATCCGGAAAAGAAGAAGGCCGCCCCTACCCATTACGCAAAAAGCCTGAGCCGATGACAGAGAATAAAAGAATAGCCGAGGTACTCGCTTTCCTCGAGAAGCACGGTCTCGGCTACAAGCTTCACACTCATCCGCCTCTTCCCACTATCGGGCTTGCTCTCGAATACTGGAAGCAAATAGACTCCACTCATTGCAAGAACCTGTTTTTCCGCAACCACAAGGGCAACAGGCACTATCTCGTTGTCTTTGAGTGTCATAAGGAGCTCGACATACATTCTCTCGAGCGCAGCCTGAAGCAGGGAAAACTTTCATTTGCCTCGCCTGAGAGGATGGAGCGATGCCTCGGACTGCAGCCCGGGTCCGTCTCTCCTCTCGGCCTGATACATGACATTAAGTCAGACGAACTGACAAAAGAGCATTTCCCGAACGGCCACAGAGTCAAGCTCTTCCTTGACAAGGATCTGCGTGATGCCGAACGTGTGAGCTTCCATCCGTGCGACAACACCGGCAGTGTGGTGCTCTCCAACGCAGACTTCATGCGTTTCCTCGAAATCTGGGGAGGGGAATACGAATGGCTGGACGTCAGCGCAGAGGTTGATCCATCTCTTTAAGTCTCTCGTCCATAACATTTTTCGGACGTAGGGTAAGAAGGGTCTTGCGTAGGGTCTGCCTATATTTCAGCGGAGATATGCCTGTGTGTTTCTTGAAGAATTTCCCGAAAGATGACTGATCGGAGAACGACATCTTCTCGGCAATCTGCTGGATGGTCAGTTCCGGATCACGCAGAAGCCGGGCTGCCGTTTCCGTTCTCATTGCTGCTATCACCGTGCTTATCGGGGTGAGAGTCTTGTTTTTGACTATAAGAGATAGGTATTGCTTTGATATACAGAGTTTTGAGGCGTAAAATTCTACTTTTGTCTCCGTCATTCCATATTGGACGAGGAGTTCGGCGAACTCTTTCAAGATTGTGTCGGAGTGTTTCATCTCGCTGTGGTGGAACGGTTCCAGCTTGCCGTATTTCTTCCACATCATGTCTGCCATGTCCGTGAGGAGTATATAGAAATAGGCATAATTTATCTCTTCGGCGAAAAGATGCTTCTTGTTGGACAGGGAATCGATCATGTTGCCGATGTCCCTGCACAGCACTTCAATGGTGTCGTCGTCTATCGGATAGCCTCCGAAACCGTGGTCCATGTTGAATCGGAAATCCGGCGGGAAGGGGTTCCTGTTGCGGAAAATGTCGTCGATCACAGTCCTGTCCGTTGCCGTTACCATGGCGTGGAGGCCGTTTCCATAGTCAATTTCATATATTTCGGCCCAGGTCGGCAGATTCACGTATGTGTTCTTGTCGAAATGCAACTTCTTGCCGTTGATTATCAGGTCGATGGAACCTTCGAGCACGATAATCACCAGATGGAACTTCGGCCTTCGTGGGCTTGAATATATTATATGGTCTTCGCCCTCGATTTCGCATGCAAAGATGAAATCTTCGATATAACCGACTCTTTTTACACTTTTCTCTCCGAAAAGCACTGCCGGCTTTGTGTTGTTTTGACTATTTTTCGCCATTTTTGTGAATTTATGGGTCAAATATAAGTCATTTGGCAGATTAAACCAAATCTATAGCAATTTGAACCAATGCAAATCCGCTGGATGGCGCGAAATTTGCACAAATCATGCCCTTGCAAAATTAATAGTTAGTGTAATATAGAAATGAAGAAGAATTTAGCGGTATTATCAGTGATTGCAGCGGGACTTCTTTACCCTCTTGCTGCCGGAGCGCAGTACAGGAATGTGGAGGAAGAAGATGTTCCGATGACCGAGACGCAGCTCATCCTTCAGGAGGCTGAGTCGTCGGAAACCCCTGTGGTCATCACTCTCGAGCAGGCGCTTGAGATCGCTTTGAGCGAAAATGTGTCGGTCAAGGTTGCCGACATGGAGATTGAAAGGACCGGCTATGCCAAGAAAGGCAGCTATGCGGCCCTGTTCCCGCAGATTGATATTTCCGGTGCTTACCAGAGAACAATCAAGAAGCAGGTGATGTATATGGATTTTGACATGTCTTCCTTGGGAGGAGATGCTTCTGGAAACTCTGAATTGGCTTCATTAATGTCAAGGATCGCGGCACTTGAAAATGCTGTAGGCATAGAGTCTCCAACGGCAGTCCTTCCGGATACTGATGTTAATGATCCGACTGTCGAACCGGAGTCCGGTGCCGGTACAGAATCTTCTCAGGCAAGCGGAGGCGGCCTTGAAGTCGGCCGTTGGAACACATGGAGCGCAGGAGTTTCGGCTGCAATGCCGTTAGTTAACGCACAGCTGTGGAAGAGCATAAAGATCTCGGGAATGGATGTGGAGCTTGCAGTGGAGAAGGCGCGCAGTTCAAGACTCGAGACCGTGACGCAGGTGAAGAATGCATATTATGCCATTCTTCTGTCGAAAGAAGCTTTCAATGTGTATAAGGACGTCTATGAGAACGCGATGGACAATCTCGCTGAGACTCAGAAGAAATACGATGCCCAGAAGGCCTCGGAGTTTGATCTCATAAGGGCGAGGACGACTGTGGAGCAGGCGATTCCTAATGTGTATAATGCCGAAAGTTCCATCATCCTTGCTTTGTGGCAGCTCAAGGCTGTCCTCGGTGTTGACCTCGACATGAATATAGATGTGGCCGGCAATCTCGCCGACTATTCGCAGCACATGTTCTATGACATCCATCAGCACGACAGCATATCGCTTGACAGGAACACTACAATGAAGCAGCTCGCTATCCAGGCGGAGATGCTTGCCGAGACGGTCAAGCTTCAGAAATATGCCAATATCCCGTCGCTTGCCGTGGCATTCAACTTCAGCCTCAACGCAATGACCAACGATTTCAACTTCAGCGAGTACCGCTGGACTCCATATTCATACGTAGGTCTCAGCCTCAGCATTCCTGTGTTTGCGGGCGGAAAGCGTTATCAGGCCATCCGTCAGGCGAAGAACCAGTATCAGCAGGTACAGCTTCAGACCGAGAATACCGCGCGCCAGCTCAAGATCGCCATCCGTCAGAGTCTCAACACGATGGAGATGAATATGAAGAGCTACTATGCGGCTCAGAACGCGGTTGCATCTGCTCAGAAGGCATACAACATCGCCACGGCTTCATACGAGGTGGGACGCAGTACCCTCATAGAGCTCAATGATGCTCAGCTTGCGCTTACCCAGTCCCGTCTTGCCGAGTCGCAGGCAATATATAATTTCGTGGTCGCCAAGGCACAGCTTGAGCAGACCCTCGGTCAGGATTTCATTTCAGAATAATCAAAAAGTAATATAATGATGAAGACTATTTTCAGAACAATGTTCCTTGCCGGCGCCCTCGTCATGGCTGCGGGTTGCGGCAATAGCGGAAAGAAAACGGAACAGGTTGCAGTCGTTGACGATACTCCGGCTGTGTCTGTGGTGCAGGTTGGTGTGCAGGATGTACCGCAGGATGTCACATATACTTCTACTGTTCAGCCGTTTGTGAAGAACAATATCGTTCCTCAGGCAGGAAACCGTATCAAGAAGATCAATGTGGAGATCGGCGACTTCGTGAAGAAGGGCCAGGTGCTTGCGGAAATGGATATGACGCAGCTTCAGCAGGCTGAACTCCAGCTTGTCAACAATGAAATAGAATATAACCGTCTCAAGGCCCTCTATGAGGCCGGCGGACTTTCCAAGTCGGATCTCGACGCTATTGAAATGGCATACAAGGTGAGCAAGACATCTTACGAGAATCTTCTTGAGAACTCTATCCTGACATCGCCGATCGACGGCGTGATCACAGCGCGTAACTATGATGTGGGAGATATGTATGCTATGAGCGCACCTCTGTTCACAGTGGAGCAGATCAAGCCTGTGAAGCTCCTTGTCGCAGTGTCTGAAAGCGACTATTCAAAGGTCAGCAAGGGTGATTCCGTGACAATCACAGCTGATGCCGTTCCCGGCAAGACATTCTCTGGAAAGGTGGCGAGACTTTATCCTACCGTGGATCCGGCTACCCGCACCGTGACTGTCGAGGTGCATGTCCCTAACAATTACAATACTCTTCGTCCGGGAATGTTCACAAGAGTCAAGCTCAATTTCGGAACAAACAGGAGCGTCGTTGTTCCGGATGTGGCTGTGGTGAAGCAGCAGGGTTCCGGCGAACGTTTCATCTATGTGCTCAATGCTGACGGTACGGTGACGTATCAGCCAGTGGTTCTCGGTCGTCGTATCGGTGCCGAGTATGAAGTGCTTGAGGGAATTCAGGACGGTGCAAAAGTCGTTACCGGCGGCCAGCTCCGCCTCAAGGATGGTGTAAAGGTAGTGGTTAAATAATTGTCTGAATATGAGTATTTACAGAAAAGCGGTCAATAATCCGGTAACCACGGCGCTGGTTTTCATAGCGCTGGCGATTTTCGGTGTGTTCT
>CAYXMV010000127.1:0-5639 GCA_964466235.1 uncultured Muribaculaceae bacterium
CCCATTAGGGCAAGTCTTCTGACGGCTTGTCCGGCTGAAGTCTTGACCGGGCTTTAATGTGCAGCGGGGGTTCAGCGAGAGTTTGAGGACATTGGGAGCGCAGCGGACAATGTCATCAATCTCTCTGCGGAGGGCGGCAATGGATGGTTGCCGTCTGTGGCTTTCGGAAAAAAGACATAGAGGGCAAGTGCCGCTTTATAAATTATGGTGTTCTTCTGCGAGTACGGATTTATAGTACTTTCTTGAGATCGGCAACTGCGAATCGTCAATATAGACATATTCCTTGTCAATGGAGGTGATTGCTTCCCGGTTGACAACATAGGAGCGATGTATTCTGATGAAGTCATCTCCCAGAATGTTTTCCCATTGTGATATTCCTGTCTTGTTGCGATAGATTCTGCCATCTGTCGCAATCACGGATACTTCCCTGTCGTTTGATTCCACATAAAGGATTTCTGACGGCAGGAGGGTAACCTTATGTCTGTCGGAGATGAAACTGATAGATTTGTCTTCTGGAAGGATGCTGGATATATATTTTGAAAGGTACCAGTCACCAAGGCATAGCAGGGTGATGACTACGGCAACAAACATCGGATTGACCAGGACACCGGCAATCGAAGGATAGGGATGGTCGGATATCCAGATATGCACAGATACTATGAGCAGGAACTCTATCACGGCAACAGCTATGAAAAGAAAAATCGCATAGGCAATCCTCTTTTTACTTTCTTCCTTAAGAACCTTCGGAAGGAGGTACTTTATCAGGAATGTACCTGGCAGAAACAGGCTTCCCATAAGCAGTCCGAGAGAGAACGGATAGCCGAGACTCAGCAGGATGACAGCGATTATTATTACCGCCAACATCCAGTAAGATAAAGTTATGAGAATAGTCCTGTTCATTCGATACAAATGTAATGGAAAATGTTGGAATATCCGTCCTGATGCGTTCAGAAAGTGCTCGGAGGTGGATTCAACATAGCGAGAGGTGGATTCGACATGGCAATTCTACGAGGTTCTGCATAGTTTTGCAGAGTCAATAAAACGAATTACACGATGAAAAGATTTATTATTATTTCCATGCTTCTTTCATTGACTTTTTCGATGAAAGCGCAGACTGACAGCCTTATCACAGAGATACTGAATGCCGCAGTAATCAGCGACGGCAACATGACCTACAAGATCGACCGGACCACCCATTTTTTCACAAAGGAGCAGATGGTTCAGGCACGTGAAGCGAGAGATCTTGTTTCCGGTATCCCGGGACTGTTCATCGACCAGCAGAGCAATTCCATCAAGACAGTCGGGGCAAAGAATGTCCTTGTCCTTATCAACGGAGTCAAGGCCAGCGATTATGAACTTCAATTGATTTCCCCTGAAAAGGTCAGGAAGGTAGATTATTATGATGTGCCGCCTGTAAGGTATATGGAGGATGCTGACGTGATGATAAATGTACATACATCAAGACTCGACACAGGCTGGTCGGGCAATTTCTACGGCAGAGGCGGTCAGATGTACACGAATGCGCGCGGTTCCGTGAGTTATGTGAGCGGCAATAACAAGTTCACGATGGATATAGGAACGCATTTCAACCATAAGAGAAAGGTCTGGGACACGGAAGAAGGTATATATTCATGCATTCTCGACGGACAGAGCTATCAATACGACTATATCCAGAAAAGTCAGGACTGGGGCAGCCAGTACAGCGGAGGACTGTCGTGGTTGAATGCGAAAGATAATGACTATACACTGCAGATCTCCATGAACCTGCAGGGCGATAAGAGCAGAATGGAAAGAAACAGGGAAATCGTTCTGAAATGGAGCGATGTCTTGCAGAAACGAAGCGGTCTGACTCAGGACCTGGTAAAGACTCTGATGCCTGTAGCGGAGGTGTATTTCTCGAAGATAATCTCTCCTTCAAGCACATTGACATTCGATGTGCTCGGAACGACATACAGAAACACTCAGAATGCAGTTTCTTCCGAGACACTTTCTGACGGAGGCGAAGGAGGCTATGAGGACATCCTGGATCTTGACACCAGAAAGAGTTCGATCATCGGAGAGTTGAACTACCTATGGACAAAAGGAACACATAAGCTTGATTTCGGCTACAAGGGTTCATATAACTGGCTGCAGAACAATCTGATAAATTCTGATGGTCAAGGAACTTCCGACATCAACACATCTACCCACAGGGTATATGGAGAATACTCTTCAAGGATAAAATCATTCTCTTACAGGTTCAGCCTCGGAGCTACCGGCAACATCAAATCAGGAGACAACGGTTTTTCAGACATTGCATTCACCCCGACCCTTCTTCTTGGCTACGGATTCAGACAGAAGCATTATATGAGACTGAAACTCGACTCGGAGACAATGATGCCGGGCATACAGCAGATGTCCGATAACAGGATCATGATAATGGAAGGATTCTACAGAAGTGGCAATGTTAATGTAAGGAACAGCACACGATACGGTTCACAGTTCATGTATGCATTCAATATTCCAGGCAAACTTGCCCTGACTGCCGATCTGCATTTCAATTACACCAAAGGACAGTTGTACAATGCCTTTGTAGATGGCGGAGACCATTGGATGCTTCAGACCATGAACGGACAATATGGTTCAGCTTTGGGCACTAATGTGACATTGTCATACGTTCCGTGGAAGTTCCTTGAGATATCCCTCGACGGTACTGCTGACTATCAGACATTCAAGGTAAGTGCCGAATCTGAGGCAGTTCATCACTGGTTCTTCCCGATCTATGGAAATATTGCCGCATATTGGAAGGGATTCACATTATCATACAGACATACACTCGTAGGACAATCATTGAACGGATTATATCTGGAAGGATATGAAAAGATTTCATACATAAACCTTTCCTGGAGAAAGAATCGTCTGATGATCGGCCTCCAGTGCCTGTTCCCGTTTGTGAATGACAAGTTCGTTTCGGAAACGACAGCAGCCTCTCCGATCCTGCATGAGACATCGACAAATCTGCGTACGAAGAATCACGAGTTCGGAATCACATTGTCCTGGAATTTCGTCAAGGGAAAAGGCAAATACTCTAACAAAAGCATAAATAACAGCGACTCCGACAACGGTGTATTCGATTTTTAGTAACTTTAACAAAATTTGCATTATGGCTACAATTTTGACCTCAATCATTCATCTGTTTGTGGAAGGCGGGTATCTCGGCATGTCGATGATAACAATCCTCCTCACTCTCGTCTTTTTTGCAGCGTGGAAGGCTCCGGCGTGGGTAGAGAACATCGGAAAGATTGCATTTGCTGTCGGACTGATATGGGCTTTTGCTGGATTGAGGCAAGCACTGGATTACCTGTCCTCTAATCCGGACACAGCAATGACGATAATCTACAGAGGATTGAAGGTGACATTCATACCTGCGATTTACGGTGCAATCGTATATGTTGTCTCTCAGATAATCATTATTTTTCAGAAGCCTAGGCTGTAGAAACTATTTATCATGAAACGAATCTTAACAATTCTAGCTGTTCTCGTCCTTTCTATCCCTACTTATGCTCAGTTGCTGTGGCCGATCAAAGGTGCAGATGCCGGGAGCAATATCATTTCAAGGCCGCAACATTATGTTGACCGTGAACTTAATTTCGATGAACTCTTCATTGCTGCTGATGAGGGTATTGAAGTCATTTCTCTTTCAGATGGAACGATTGTGTCGTTTGGGATAAATTATCTCCATAATCTCAGCACATCGACAAGCTATAGCGTAGAAAGTTCATTCGATCAAGCGATACTGGAAGTAAAAGCTAAGGCTGATCTCAGTAAGATAAATATAGGTATAACAGATGACCTATACCTCCTGCGCGACGGCTATACATTCCCCATAAAATGCAGGGAGGATCTGATTCATCATGGGTATATAATGCGATAGATTTGAATGAACATGAAACAAGTGTTGACAACTATAGCTTTACTGACAACCTTAGTCGGATGTTCGACAAGGCAACAATCTATAGTAGAGAATAACGAAGTCGTCATCATTGTCGATGGTCTGGCCTATTCTGACAGGTTTTACTTTGAATATGGGAAGGAGGAAGGAGCCTATTCGATGAGAGTAAATCAGACTCCATTCACATATCTGTCAATTGACCCTGAAGAAGACATCACGGATATTAGAGAAAGCGGAGACACCACCACTGTGACTTTGGATGCAGAGTGGATGTTTGTTAAATACTATTTCAACCCTAATGCATCTAACGACTTCATTGCACATAAAGGCGATACCGTGCTAATCAGGAGGGATACGTCAAAGATATATTCCCGAGCACAGCCTCAGATATGCATACGGAATCGAAATGCAAAACCACTTGATACTGAATATCGTAAGGCATTTCTGGAGAGGTTCGGTTCATACGAAGGTCTGACAATCGAAGAGGTGGAAAATCACCACACATTGTTATGGGACATCTATGACTTCGACTTTAGGCGAGGGGTCAAGGCATGGAATGAGTATGGAATACGGCATAACTGTGCTATCGTAAAAACTCTTGAGAAAGAAAAGGTCTGGATTGATTCATTGAATACTGCCGGAATGTTCTCCGAGCCAGCATACAGATATTTCAAGGAAAGGAACATGTGGTCTCTCAAGAAGCGTAGAGAATTCGGATTCAAGGGATCTATTGGAGAGACGGTTGCAGATTCCATTTTCAGAGCAGACTATGACAAGGACAGATTCGACTCTGACGTGTATGGTTTCTACAGAGGATTCATGAACTCTGTTGCGTATTCAAGCTACTTCCCTAAATATGTACAGGTTTCCCAAGGAAGCACATGTGACTGGGAATACACATATGCAAAGCTTCAGAATGACACACTCATAAAAGGGACACCTTTCTTTGAAACATTCCTGACACGGACCCTTGACGGCATGCTTCAGGACTTTCCGAAACACAAGAGCAAGAAGTATGTGGACATGACCGTTGCAGCTATTGATCCCACATTTGCTAATACGCTGAAAGAAAGATACCATGACGCATTCGCAGAAGAAATGATGGTCGAAAACGAAGTACTTCTGATGAGTCCGGACGGAATGAAGACAAGTCTCAGCAAAGTTCTGAACAGTATGAAAGGCAAGGTCGTATATGTAGATTTCTGGGCTTCATGGTGCCGCCCATGCAGTGCCGAGATGGAACCGGCAGCAGAACTTAGGGAAAGGATGAAAGGCAAGGATATTGAATTCATCTATCTGTCAACTGACGAAGACCACAGCAAGATGTGTGAAGCACTTGATAAACTGAAGCTGACAGGTTGGAAGGTATATCGCATTCTGAATCCGAAAGCAGCAAAGTTCATGTATGTGTATAACATCCAACTTATTCCTCGCTATATGATAATCGACAAGAACGGAAAGATTGTCAATGACAATGCTCCGAGACCTTCGTCGGAGGAAATTGAGAAAATACTATCAACACTTTTATAGCCGGATAACAAGGTGAGCACACACCTTTCGATGCCGTCGATGATGGTTTCGACAATGGCTCGTCTGCCTTCTTGCGAGAGGAAGAAAGAGATACCAATTATAATCACGACCATCTCAGAAAGAAGATCCCCGGTCAAGCCGGGGATGACGAATTGTTAATGCCGGGGATGCTGGTATA
>CAYXMV010000128.1:0-5515 GCA_964466235.1 uncultured Muribaculaceae bacterium
CTCGAAAATTCATCATAATATTTCAAATGATAAAATTTTAAACAGTTTCTTAGAAATCGTATGATATTTTCAGAATGAAATTGGCAGGAGCCTGCGGGAATATGCCGGCTTCTGTGTAATAACTTTCACTCTGCTGGAAATATGCCCTCCAGACCCATGCGTCAGCGTAATACATGTTGTTGAACATGTTGTTTACGTGTAATGATATTCCGAGTCTGGATGCATCCTGCCTTCTGCACAGAGGGAATTCATATCCTGCAGCAAGGTCGGCGGTGAAATATGCCGGGATCGAACGTTCATCGGAAGACGTATTGTCATAGAACTGCTTGCCGACGTATTTACCGGTCCAAGTCAGCCATACGGATTTCAGTGATGAAACCGAGTTTGCGAAAGGCCTGAAAGTGATGGAGGCCATTCCTGTGACTGATGGTGACATGAGGATGTCGGTCTTTTCAAAGAACACTTCCTTCTGTCCCAGATAATTCCAGTCGTCCATGTTGTCATACATCTCGTAATATGCGGTGAAGTCCTTTATCTTATTGGTAGAAAGGGTAAGGTTTCCTCCGAGCTGCATCCAGCTGAAAGGCTTCCATGCCGCTGCAAGCTCGATTCCTCTTCTCCAGCTGCGCGGTACGTTCTCCTTTATCGCATATCCTACATCCGTGAGCTTTCCGGTCTCGATCAGCATGTCTTTGTATTCCATGAGATAGAGATTTGCCGAAAGCGAGAGGTTTTCACCTGAATATTCATATCCGGCTTCTATGTCAAGCATCTTTTCTGGCCTGATGTCGATTCCGCGGCTTTCCACTCCCGCCTGGGCTGCCATATTCGCATCAAGGATAAGTTCCTTGATGTCGCTTCTTCCTGGCTCCCTGTGTCCGAGGGCGGCAGAAAGATATGCCTTGTTGCGCGGATTCCATCTGAATGAAAGTCCTGCACGCGGATTGAAGAACTGCCAGTTGTCCTTGTGGTCAAGCAGCGTCCCGTCATCTTCCGGACCTGACATCTCGAGCCAGACACCGCGATACTGAAGGTCTGCGAATGCAGTCATCCACGGTCCGGCCTTTACCTCGCCTCTGACAAATGCATTTGCTTCCTGCTTGAGACCGTTGTTGAGATACCATCCGTGGCTGCCATAGTCGAAATCATCTCCGAGAACATTGTTCCAGATCACCGACCCGATGTGATCGCCGTCGTAACGCGAGAGATTGATTCCTGCCGTAAGCCTCAGAATATCGGAATTATATCTGATGTCCGAATTCAGGACGAAATAATCGTTAGCGAGTGCCTCGCGGGTGATGAAATCACCTTCATCGTATGCAATTCCGTCCACGACCGGATCATCCATGAGATACTTTGAGAATGCTTTTCCTGCCTTGTAGTTCTCATAATAGCCGTCACCTCGGGTGTAATTGAATGTGGTGCTCCATGCAAGGCGGTCTGTGAACGAGCGTGTGTAATTCAGCTGGAGATGGTTCTGGGTGTAGTTGTCGGTCTCATTGTCATAATAATGCACATTCCCGAACTCATCATAGTATTCTCCTGCCGGATTGTACCGTCTGTCCGTTTCATATATTGACGGATCTATTCCGTTCCAGGTGATTCCTGTCCTCTGGTCACCCATCAGCCATGTCACCCTGAGAGAGTTTCTGGTGTTCATCCATCCGATCACGGCCATGGCTGACTGAACATCAGCGAATGCATTGCGAATGTATCCGTCCGTGGTGCTGCGTGAATATGCTGCATTGACATATATTCCGGACTTCATGAGACCGGTCCCGGCTGTGAATGCTGTCGTGAAAGTCCCGTATGAACCGATGCTCATGTCAACCGAGGCCGAAGGCTCAGCCTCTACTGATGCAGTGCTCATGTTGATGCTTGCTCCGAAAGCGCCTGCACCGTTTGCAGATGTGCCGAGACCTCTCTGGAGCTGTACGCTGGAAATCATTGAGGAGAGGGAAGGGATGTTGACCCAAAAGACTTCCTGGGACTCGGCATCATTGAGGGTTATGCCGTTGAGAGTCACATTGATCTGTGAACCTTTCGAGCCCCTGACAGTCATCTTTGAGTAGCCCAGTCCGGTTCCGCCTTCATTTACAGACACGACAGAAGGCTGAAGGGCCAGGTTCATCGGAAGGGAATTCACCGGACTCATCTTCCGGAGTTCTTCCTTATAGACCATTGTGTAGGTGACAGGCGTATCTTTTCCAGCATGTGAAGATGATACCACCACACTGTCGAGCCTTTCCGGCTTGCCGTCAGTGTCTTCGGACTGCGTACCTTGTACGATGCCCGGGATGAGCGCATTGAGCGCTGCAAACAATAAAAAACCTCGCATAATGTTGTACATTAATGCAAGGGGTGTGTAATGAATACACTTGAGATTCGCATCCCTACGCCGGCATTACCCGGATCAGGTTCTTTGGGTCTGATCTCAGCCTCTTTCGAGGCACCCCACGCAATTTATTTCAGTTTCCGGCTCTGTATGGGCCGGGACGTCATTTCTCCTTCAAGCGGATTTCATAAAGCTTAGGCCAGTTCTTTCCGGTAAGATAAATCTTTCCATCATCGGGATTGACGGCTATTCCGTTCAGCACGTCGGTGGTGACGGTTCTCAGATTCTTCGGCAGCAGTCCTCTGCAGTCGATCACTCCTTCCACCTTTCCGTCCTTAGGGTCGATTATAAGTATCTCATCGTATGTATAGACATTGGCCCATATCTTTCCGTCGATATACTCAAGTTCGTTCAGATACCTTATCGGCTTTCCGTCCAATGTCACGATCAGCCTGCGCTTGAGCGCGAAATCCCCGTCCATGAAAAACAAGGCGGCCGAACCGTCTGAGGCTATGAGCTGCTTGCCGTCTGTCGTAAGTCCCCATCCCTCACGTGGATAAGTCCACGATGACTTGTATTCTAAAGTCTTTGCATCATATACGAAGGCTACCTTGCTGTCCCATGTAAGGATGTACAGGTTGTCGCCGAAGATGACGGAGCCTTCCACAAAATACTTCTTGTCGAAGTCGAGCCTCTTCAAGGCCTTTCCAGTCTCAATTTCAACCTTTCTGAATGTCGATTTACCATACTGTCCGGTGCTTTCGTACATCTCTCCCTCATGGAAAAAGAGCCCTTGCGTATAGGAATCAGTGTCATGCGGGTATTCTGCAACCACTTCAAGCCTGTATTCCTTTACTTTGGGTTCGGTGCAGGAAATAAGCATGAACGGCAACATGAGTATCAGCAGAATCTGTTTCATATCGGTTGCAATTTTTCTTCAATAAGGCCACAAAAGTAAGTAAAAAAAACAATTTGCGAAAATATTCATTAACTTTGCGCACTGTTTTAAAAAGGAGTATGATGAATACCTATTATATTATAATGGCAGGAATGGCCGTGATGGCGGTAATAGTGTTTGTAGCACTGTTCTTCCTCAAGGCCGGATATGGCTATCTTTCGTCCTCTAACTGGGGACCCAAGATAAACAACAAGGTGGCATGGGTGCTCATGGAGGCCCCGGCCTTCCTCTTCCTTTTATATTATACCGTCAGGTTCGCCATGTCAGGCATTGATACCGGCAATTCGAAGGTCGTGCTCTATGTGATGGCGGGATTGTTCCTCCTTCATTATTTCCAGAGATCCTTCATTTTCCCTTTCCTGATGCGAGGAAAGAGCACAATGCCTGTTGCTGTAATGCTCATGGGATTGGTATTCAATACATTGAATGCTTATATGATAGGAGGATGGCTCTATGAACAGGCTCCGGCCGGAATGTATGGAACGGAGTGGCTGTGGAGCCCGAGATTCATCATCGGTCTTGTGATCTTCTTCACTGGAATGGGTATCAACCTTCATTCCGACGACGTGATCCGCAACCTTCGCAAGCCTGGCGACACGAAGCATTATATTCCCCGCAAGGGATTCTATAAGTATGTCACATCGGCAAATTACTTCGGTGAACTTATGGAATGGACCGGTTATGCCATTCTCACATGGTCACCTGCAGGACTCCTATTTGCCTTATGGACATTCGCCAATCTCGGTCCTCGTGCAAAATCACTTACAGAGAAATATGAGCAGGAGTTCGGGGATGAGTACAGAAAACTGAACAAGAAACATATAATACCTTTCATCTGGTAATATGAGCGAGTTGTTTACACCATATAAGATCGGCCCTCTCGAACTGAAGAACAGGACTATCAGGTCAGCTGCATTCGAGGCTATGTGCCCCGGACAGAGGCCTTCTCAGGAACTTTTCGACTATCACACGGCTGTTGCACGCGGAGGTATCGGAATGACTACCGTCGCATACGCTGCTGTATGCAGGAGCGGACTTTCTTTCGAAAACCAGCTCTGGATGCGTGAGGAGATAGTGCCTGAACTAAGGAAACTGACAGACGCCATCCATGCAGAGGGAGCCAAGGCTTCGATACAGCTCGGACATTGCGGCAACATGTCGCATAGAAGCATCTGCGGCTGCATGCCATACGGTGCGAGCCGCGGATTCAACCTCTACTCTCCGACTTTTGTCCAGAAGATGAATATGGATCAGATAAATGAAGTGGCTGAGGCATACGGAAAGGCTGTGGAGCTTGCCATCGAGGCAGGTTTTGATGCTGTTGAGATCCACGCTGGTCATGGTTATCTGATTTCGCAGTTCCTTTCACCTTATACTAATCATCGTCGAGACGGATTCGGCGGAAGCCTCGAGAACAGGATGAGGTTCATGAAGATGTGTGTGGCCAATGCCGTCAAGGCCGGAAAGGGAAAGGTGGCGCTTTTCGCCAAGCTCAATACCAGAGACGGTTTCAAAGGCGGGCAGGAAATTGACGAACTCATTGAAGTTGCAAAGGTTCTGCGCGACCTCGGCATCGAGTCCATCATACTTTCAGGAGGTTTTGTGAGCCGTCATCCTCAGTATGTGATGCGCGGACAGTTCCCGGTAAGGCCTATAGTGCATTATTTCCCGTGGAGCAAGTGGTGGCTCAAGGTAGGTGTAGGCTTGGCAGGAAAGATCGTTGCGCCTACGGTACCGTTCAAGAAGCTCTTCTTTATGGAAGATGCCCTGAAGTTCCGTGAGGCGATGCCGGACTTCCCGTTCGTGTATGTAGGTGGTGTGGTTGACCGCAAGAGTGCCGATGAAGCTATCGACAAGGGCTTCCCGATGATCCAGATGGGACGTGCCGTCCTTGAGGATACCGATTTCGTGAACAAGATGAAGGCTGACGAGAATCATTGCAGCGGGTGCGAGCACAGCAATTTCTGCATCGGAAGGATGTACTCCCGCTCCATGCAGTGTCACAAGCATTGCGTTGACATCACTCCGGGACTCAAGAAGGTGGTGGCGAAGATCAATGCACAGAATGACAGGATGGAGCGCAAGCTCGGATATAAATAATCAGGTAGGACGCTTCTGTCGCTGAAACTCGTTTTCAGAGGAAAGTCCGGACAGGGTAGGGTACCCTGCTGTGGAAAGCACAGATGGGAGTAATCTTATGGATGCCGTAACAGAAAACAGAC
>CAYXMV010000129.1:0-5378 GCA_964466235.1 uncultured Muribaculaceae bacterium
GTCAGGGCCTTCTGAGCATTGGTTTCAAATGTTTTTGACATGTCATTGAACTTATGATTAAACGGGAACCTTCATATGTCTGAGACATAGTGGGTTCATAGCAAATCTACAAAATTTTTGCTCAAGTTGTGACCTTTTTCAATCACAGAAACTCACTGTATTTTTTTCAGTCGGATTCTTTTTCCTATCTTTGAGGAAATGTTTAGAAACTGTTTATAAAACGGATTTATGAAAAAGGAGACGAAAGCTATTCATACGCGGTATGACTCCCCGGATGCGTATGGTTCTTTAAGTATGCCGGTCTATCATGCCGCCGCATACGAATTTACTGATGCACGGACGATGTCTGACGCATTCTGCGGGCGTTCGGCGGCTCCGGATTATTCCAGAGTCACCAATCCGACAGTCATCCATTTTGAGAATACTGTCAGGAATCTGACTGATGCGGAAGAGGTCATAGCATTGAATTCCGGTATGGCTGCCATATCGAATACATTTATGGCGTTGGCCTCGTCCGGGAAGAATATCGTGACATCGAAGCACCTGTTCGGGAACACATATCTGCTGATCTGCGAGACCCTTGTACGATTCGGAGTCGAGGCGAGATTCTGTGACCTGACCGATGCGGATGAGGTCGCTGCCTCAGTGGATGACGACACTTGCTGCATATATGCCGAAATCATATCTAATCCGCAGATGGAGGTCGCGGACATGCGTATCCTTTCACAGATAGCTCACAAAGCCGGAATACCGCTTGTAGCTGATACGACCATGATTCCGTTCACGGAACTTTCCGCCCGAAGCCTCGGGATCGATATTGAGGTGGTGTCAAGCACGAAATACATTTCAGGCGGTGCCACCTGCATAGGAGGTCTCGTCATCAGTCATGGCTGGCCGGGCTTCTCTAAAAGGATGAAGGGTGAGATGCTCCTGAATCTCGGGGCGTACATGACCCCTCACGTGGCTTATATGCAGACGCTCGGTCTTGAAAATCTGTCCGTGAGATATTCGCGTCAGAGTGCCACTGCAATGGATCTGGCACAGAGGCTGACTTCGCATCCTTCAATCCGGAAAGTCAATTACATCGGTCTGAAAGACAATGAATTCCATGATCTTGCTGTGTCGCAGTACGGGGATACCTTCGGAGCAATGATTACGATAGAGCTGGACAGCCGGCAGGCCTGTTTCGATTTCATTGACAGGCTGAAGATATTCCGGCGTGCAACCAACCTCTTCGACAACAGGTCATTGGCCATCCATCCTGCCAGTACCATATTCGGGAACTTCACTCCGCAGCAATGCGCTGACATGGATATTCCAGACACCTTGATACGTCTGTCCATAGGTCTTGAAGACATCGATGACCTTTACGGGGACATCATTCAGGCCCTTCATCACCCTCACGACTGATTGACTTTCAGCAGTTGCGACTTGAAGAATGACACGGCGTGGGAGACCACGGTCTTAAGTTTGCGGGTTATCATGTGGTTTTCACCTTCGACTACTATGAGTTCGGCATCCTGACTGTATGCTTCGACGTATTTTTCGCTGCATGACATAGGGACTATGCTGTCCTTGCTGCCGTGGATGATCCGCACCGGACCTGTATATGATTTTGCTGTACCGTAGATGTCCAGTTCCTGTGTGCTGAGTATATACTCTCGTCCGAGCTTCATCACTCCGAAGCATCGTACAAATTCCGGCGGATCGGACGGGTTGAACTTCGCACCGAAGAATCTGCCGTTTCTGCATGCGTCCTGCACGACCGATCCCGGAGCGACAAGCACCAGGGCAGCGGGAGATTCGCCTCTCTCACTCAATATGCCGGCAGTCATAGATGCTACGACTCCGCCCTGAGAATGCCCCAGAAGCCCTATGTCTGATACATACGGGAGCGACTTTGCATATTCCCACATAGCCAGAGCATCGGATATTTCATTTCCGATGGTCATGTCCTGCATCCTGCCTTCGCTGTTCCAATGGCCTCCGAAATCGAACCTTATCGACGCTATGCCTTCCTTTGCCAGTTCCCGTGCAAGGGCTGGAACAGGAACGATGTTCTTGCTGGAAAAGATTCCGTGCATGAGGATGACCATAGGACACTTGTCCTGTTCTTTGTTGAAATCTTCCGGCAGGGTCAGGGTCATGGAAAGCCCTCCGAGCGGACCGTTCACCTCGAATTCCCGAGCTTCTGTCAGCAGGGTGGAGGAGATGAGTGTGATAAGGATCAGAGTTAAGCGTTTCATAGCAGTGTCTTTAAAAAAGTTCTATTTGTGTTTCCTTCCTTGGCGGATGGAACGTGTCGATCCAGTCGAGTCGATGAACATATCGTTTCAGGCCTTCAAATCGTCCGAGGTGTTAGAATGTCAGAACCGGACGCCGAGGGACAGGTCGAGGGAGGCTGTACGGAAATTGATCGTGGAGATGCCGAGTCCGAGGGAGAGCGGACGCCATGAAGCTATCAGGCCGATTTCGAGGGCCATGCCTTTGTGGGTGAAATCGCTGACTGCTGCCCAGGAATCGTCAATATCCTGCCACAGAAGTGTCTTTTGTCCGTATCCGGCACCTGCATACAGGTCGAGCCACGAAGCAGGTCCTGCGAGGACTCCGGCAGTCGCCATGATATTGGTATTCTTGTCCTTCCAATAGATCTCGTATGCAGGGTTCCATTTGTATGCGGCTTCATCGAAGGTGAAGCGCACGTTGTCGGCGCGGTTGCCCTCATTCTGTAGGGTGCCCGGCGTGTCTCCGTCATAGTCAACGACATAGATTCCGACCACGTCACCGTTGCAGAATCCTTCGTCATTCGCTCTTGTGGCGTATTCCTGGTCGATCCTTCCGGCGATGACTATAGGCTTGAGGCCTTCTTCGCCTTCTATCGGCTCGAATGCAGGCTCGTCAAGAGCACATGATGCCATGGCTGCCAATGCCGCGGCACCTATGATATATCTTAAACCTTTCATTTGATCAGTGATTAAACAGGTTGCTTTACTCTATTGTGTCAATCAATCAGTCAAGTGTTCCTCCGAAATCAGTGTCGGCGCTTTCCCATCCTCCGATGCTTATGTTCACGCCTTCGCCTATCCTGTTGATGGTCAGCGTGCAGGTGTGCTGCTTGTTCTGCTCGAATGTAACTGTCTGATTGAGAGTGTATTCATCAGACCCGACCACTACTTTGATGATCTGTGTTCCGGTGATGTCCTGAGGCACTACGAGTGCTCTCCACCAGCCGCTTTCCCTGTAAGGAGTTATGTCCTTGAGATCGCCGTCAGCCGTTACCTTTCCTGTAGCGAGATTGAGTTTCGCGACAGTCTTTACGCCTGTGATTGTCACTGTAATATCCTCGGCCGCAAGAGTCTCTTCGGTATATCCTTTGCCCGGTGCCACATAGATTATCACATTGCTGAGTGCGTGTCTTGTCGTTATCTTGACAGGGTCTGCCGATGGTCTCGCTCCTTCTGTCTTACCCCAGAGAAGTTCGCTTGCCTTGTATGCTTCGACGGTGCTCTGATTCTCCTGCACGCTGAAACTGAGTGCAGACACATCTTCCACGCTTTCGGTGTATGGATAATAGCAGTAGAAGTCTGCCGGAGTGGTCTGGTCCGCCCAATAGACTTCATTGTCAGACTTCCATTCCGAGCCCTCCAGAGTGAATCCCTCGTTGTCCAGATGGTTGCCGGAATTTTCGAGAGAGCCTGCCTCATCATTGACATAATTTACGGTATAGACACCGATCTTGTCTCCGTTCTCATAGCCGTTGTCAGTCGCCTTGGTGGAGATGGCTGTGCTTAGCCTGATCGGAATTTTGTCAGGTTCCGGTGTGGGTACGACAGGATCCAGTTCCGGTTTTTTGCAGCTGCAGACAGCTAGCGCCGCCACTGCCGCCATCAAAAGAAGAATCTTTTTCATGATTTTACGGTTAAAAGTGTTATGGCGCCAAAGCTACATCATTATTTTGCCACGGTCAAGTTCATAAAAGTTCATTTGGTTTTATCAACACCAATCCCGGGACTGTCAGGAAGGACGATATGGCCATCGATGACCTCCATGCCGCGGAAGAGATCGTTGGTTATGAGAAGGTTGCCGTCGAGGTCGCAGAAGTCAACGGCAGGGGCAAGCTGCGCGGCAGCGGATACTGCGCACGAGGTCTCTGTCATGCATCCCACCATTACCTTCATGCCTTCGGCGCGGGCATAGTTGACCATTTTCCAGGCCTCGCGCATTCCGGTGCACTTCATCAGCTTTATGTTGATGCCGTGATAGGCACCCTTCACCGATGGGATGTCGCGCAGTCGCTGGATGGATTCGTCCGCAAATATCGGAAGAGGGCTGCGCTCTGTGATCCAGGCATTGTCTTCGACGCGCTCTTTCGCCATAGGCTGCTCCACCATCACCACACCGTTCTCCTTGAGCCAGAATATCTCGTCGAGAGCCTGCTCCCTGTCCTTCCATCCCTGATTCGCATCCACAGCGAGAGGGAGGTCGGTGATTTCACGGATGGTGCTTATCATTTCCTTGTCGTTGTCCAGCCCCACCTTTACCTTTAATATATTGAAGCGGTCAGCGCATTCACTGGTTTTTTCTCGCACCACCTCTGGCGTGTCGATGCCGATTGTGAAAGTCGTGTCCGGAGCCTTCGCAGGGTCCAGGCCCCAGATCCTCCACCACGGAGCACCGAGAAGCTTGCCCACAAGGTCGTGCAGGGCTATGTCAACCGCAGCCTTTGCGGCTTCATCTCCGGGTGAAAGGCTGTCGATGTATGCAAGAATGGTCTCAAGCTGGAAAGGATCCTTGAACTGCGAGAGATCGACCTTCTGCAGAAAGGCTGTCACGCTTTCGACGGTCTGTCCCAGATACGGCGGCATGGACGCTTCACCATATCCTGTAAATCCTTCATAATCGATCTGAACCTGCACTCCAGGCGTTGTCTTTCTCGAATAGGATGACACGGTGAACACGTGCCGGAGCTCAAGCTCGTAAGGGTAGAAACTGAGCTTCATCCCGTCTCCCTTGCCAAGTCTGTTGATGTTGAAGCCCTGAGGTCCTCCCGATGTGCATCCGCTCAGGAGTCCGCTTCCCGCTGCTGCAGTTCCGGCTGCAAGCATTCCCGCCGTCTTAAGAAAGTCTCGTCTCTGCATAAAGTCATATTTTCCACAAAGATACGAAATAACTTTCCTCACCTCACCCCTTTTCTCCTTTTCTCCACCCCGATGCATGTTTTGGTGAATAAGAATGTCTGCCTATCCTCCTCTGGCGTCTAAGTTCCTGATACACAGTCGATTGCTGTGATTCGCTGCTGCTAAACTGCAGCAGCGAATCATGGTGTACGCCCAGCATGGGCATGTTCTAACGGGTGAAAGTCCCCAATGCGCCCTAAT
>CAYXMV010000130.1:0-5313 GCA_964466235.1 uncultured Muribaculaceae bacterium
GAATGATTGACGCTATGGATGCTAATGTAATTCAAAAAGTAAGAGAATATCTGAGTACTCAGCCTGTATTGAAGGCATGGGTATTCGGATCGTTCTCCCGTGGCGAACAGACTCCATCGAGTGACGTTGATATCATTGTTGTATTCGATGAAAAAGCGGAAGTTTCACTGATCGGATATATTCGTATTCAGTATGAATTGGAAAATATATTCGGCAGAAAGGTGGACTTGGTGGAAGATGGCTCCCTTTTGCCATTTGCTGTAGAAAGTGCCAACAGAGATAGAAAATTGATCTATGAAAGGGCGAGTTAACGACAAGGCTCATCTGGAGCTGATTCTCAAATCCATTGACAACGTTTTCGAGTTCACTGCAAAATATGATTCATATCAGCAGTTCGAAAACGATAAACTCTGTTGCCATGCAGTAGCGTATAATGTGCAGTGTATCGGTGAATCCGTTTATAAAATGTCTCAGGACTTCAAAGAAGCACACCCTGATGTAGAGTGGCATCTGATAAGCGGAATGAGACACGTCTTGGTTCACGATTACTATCAGGTAAGTTTCAAATTCCTTTGGTATGTCGTAAAACACGATCTGCAACCACTGCAAGAGTCCATCAAGAAATTTTTATAAACGATGTAATATAGTCACTCTCGGAAACGGGAGTGATTTTTTGTTGTATAGCTGTATTTTTAGCGATCCCTCTATGCTATATCTGATGATTAGAAACGCCTGATGTTCCAGATCCAATCTTTGCTTAATTCCATTTTGCTTGCCCCCCTGTGCTTCATATAATTGAGTATATGAATTTATGTTTCACTCAAAAATTTTTGAATTATGGATAGCAAGAAATTACAAAAGAGAACATCCGGAACATGTCAAATGATTCCTTTAAGTATTCTAAAACTCTTTATGCCCAAAGGTATGTTCTAAAACGAAGAAAGCGGTATTTGACCTAAAATAGTCATTCACCGCTTTTATTCTATATATATCCAATTAGTCTGTTTGTGTCTGGTAAAGTATCCCCAAACGTACAGAGGTCTTATCAAGCGATTCTTTTTGATGTGGCATAGCCATATTCTCCCATATCCAAGTAAGTTGCATTGGTGCTGTGTTTACTGCACTCCACAGCAAAGTCAGTCATGGTCATTGGATAGTTGGACTCCAACATGAAAGTTCCATTCGCATCTTTGCATAAAGCCCTGCGTATTGTCTTACGGGAATCTCTGAACTTCATAGGACGTGAATTGTAAACCAGAGTCAGTTGCTGAAATCCATTGTCACTCATCCATTTCCTGCTAATGAAAAATGTGTCGGCCTTCAAAGACACTTTAAGCCTCATTTTATTATCCTGATGAGTCTTACCACCGATCCTATATGACCCATAAATCTTTCCGTCAATATCCGTAAACGCAGCAGGAATGCGCATTCTCGCATTCTCCGGCTTGACATCAGACCATTTCAGTTCACCCTGCGGAAGTTCAAATCTGGTCACTTTCTTCTCGACATGGAGGTGTGCCAAGCCAAGACATAAACAGAATAAACTCACGGAAAGTATTATTTTGTTTAGTGTAGCCATCCGTCTCTAAGAATGATAGTATCGTTCACGATATCTACCGTAATGAAACTGCCGTCCCAATCTTTAATTTTCCTGCCATCATCAAGTTCCACCATCCTGTCACACATTCCACGACTTCTGTCAACTGGTTCTTTATCAGGCGATATTCCGTAATGGTAATGCATATGATCGCCAATGATCGGCTCACCGACCATTTGATAGAAATAATCATAAATGCTGCCTCCTTCCGCATAATGCCAATGAGATGAATCCGTTTCACATGCACGCTCAAGGCTCCTGAAAAAGCAGTTGTTCAATCCATCTTTTGCAACGAACTTATATTCTTTCCAATGACTTGTTGGAAAGCCACCGTCTTGAAAGAAAAGCGAATCAACCATTTCCAACTCAGGGAACTCGACGCCTGTCAGTTTGTAGAAATCCTCGCTTGTCCTGTAATCTGGTGCAGGAACATCATCGCGACTTACAGAAGGACCTTCAGCAGATCCCATAGCTAATAATATGGAAATAGCGCAGGATAGAACTTTAAATGCTACACAGCAAAACGCAGTCAATCCGTATGTTATCCACCAGAATATCTTCCATCCTTTGCTCATCCTGTCCCTGAAAATCTTGCTGGGCCATATGAAATATAACCCAGCAGTGATCGGAAAGAGGAGCAGTGCTATGATCCAGAAAAGCACTTTCAGAACATTCTTCATATGGCTCTGCTTTATAATCCGAATATCCTATCATACTCTGCCTTAGTGTAGTTCTTCACTACGATTGAGTGACCTCCACAGCTGAACTTAAGATCTGTACCATTGGCTGTCCTTATAGGAGTGATTACCACGCCCTCGTATGTAAAGGATTTTCTTGTATTCTCGATTCTTGGAGCAATGTCCTTGTAGCTGGCTACGCAGAGGTCTTTCACCTTTTGTGGCATAAGGTTGTAAATGACTACCAATGTCTTGGTGTCAAAGTCAATTCCTTCATCCATTCCTGCAACTGTGGCAGTCACAGAAGCTAAGTAAGCAGCATCCGCATTGGAATCAGCAACGGTTGCAGAAACGCAAAGTACAGTAACGAGCGAAATGATCGCAGCAAAAAAGATTTTCTTCATAATGTTGACATTTAGAGTGTTATTGATTTATTTTTACTCTATAATGTAGCAATGAAGAAAAGGTAATCGGTCTGAACTAGAAAAATCTGATTATTTCGTGAAACCATCCGGATGGATGAGTCAGAATCTGCAATGGATATTCCCAGAACGCTCTTCCTAATGCTTTCAGCACCCCTCCTTTCGGAGTTGCAAGAATCAAGGACAGCACAGCGAGATGCACAAATGATATAAAAGCCACAGACCTTGCTTTGCCACAGTTCTCAATATCATTCTGTGTGAATCTTGTCTGCCTTATGAATGAATGTACGTGGAATGCGTATGTAAAAGCAATCAACGCATCGAATATTATCATATAATGACTGTCTCCTGCAAATCTGAAAGGAAAGACCATGAATGTATATATGGGTATGCAGTATGGTGATAATGTAATAGGTATATATCCTATTCTCGGTGGATCATAATAAACATAGCACTCCCTGCCTTTGACCACAAATTCGTGGATCTTTCTTCCGAACAGCAGGGCAACAAGTGTATGGGTCAGTTCGTGGGTGAACTTCATGAACCAATCAAGATTGTGCCTTATTTTCAGGATAGTAAGAATAATCAAGAAGATGATATATGCACCAAAGCCAGCAAACAGTCCGACATAATTTCCTGTATGTCTCCAATCCCAGCCAACTCTGACACACATATCAACGGCATTCTTTCCAAGAGAGGTTATAAACACTCCCACGAAAAGAATAGCCAGCAGATTGAACAATGTAGTAGAAACTATATTTCCAAATCTATCTTTCATTATTCCGCTGTATCATCATCTGTATTTAAGGCAGCCATGCAGATTCCGTTTTCCGCATAGACTTTTTCATCTTCAAGCAACTCTTTTAAAGCTGCTCTTTCAACAGCCGCACGTACAGCTTCTTCTGCGAACTCATCGCTTTCAATGAGTTTGGCGGCTATGCCCTTAAACTTGTTCATGCACTTATTCTTTTTAGTCTTGGCAGAATCAGCATTACGCATCCCCAGCACACTTGCAATCTGATCCATCGGTTTACGTCCCCAATAGAAATGTTTCAGCAGGGTCTTGCAGTCTGATGGGAGCGAATCAAACACCCTGTCAAGGAATTCATCCTGACTGTTCTGCTTCTCATCTACTGATATATCCTCATATTCTTTATGTAGATTATCTGAAATTGTAACCACATATTCCGAAGTGATGTCCTTTCTTTTTCTGATAAGGTTACATGCTGTAAGTTTTCCGATCTGTACAAGATAACTGAACAATGCACCCTCACGAGAGACCGTAACACTACCACTTTTCACCTTCTGCATAAGCACGATGCATGATTCCTGAAATATATCCTCAATGTCCTCATTTGCAAGATTGCTCAACGAGAATGTCTGTACAAGAATCGAAGCGAATCCCTGTTTCATATTTCTGCATATATGCTTCCATGCTCTTTCGTCATTCTGCATTATGCCTATCAGTAATTGTTGGTCTGTCATATATTATTTAACTCTGTCGCTAATATAGTGATCTTCAACCCTTTTCCAATCCTCGTACGTATCGTCTCCACCAAAACGCTGAATAGTGTAGCCTGTTTTCTCGCTCACAAATTTAGCCCATTTCTTCCATTCTCCGGTATGTCGCATACCATCCGGTACCGTATGGAGGAGTTCGTGAATTAACGTATTTCGTAGAGACTTCTCCGTATTATCAATAGAATAGCCAGAGACCTCAATATAGTATTCATATTCGTTATATATCTTTAGAATACCCTTTCCTCTGCATTTGGCGTAATAGGCATCTGACCCAATGAGCCTCACTTCCGGACAGATGCAATCAGAAATAGGAACGTTCAATTCTTTCATCAGTTCAATGCACTCCGCCAGCATCCTGTTGATCCGTTCATCAGTTCGCGGTCCTTTCCACGCGTATGATTGCCTTTTCTGTCTTGGCTTTGGTTGAGGTTTGCTCGGCTTTGGATCATATAAGATCGGAAACAGGCATATCAAAACGATTACAAGTAGGAGCAGTATTTTTAATTCCATATATGTTCTGTCAGTAAACCGTTCTTGAATCTATGCCTTTGACTAAGGTACCTAAGCCAAGTTCCTTTCTTTGCTCGTCAATGTGCCTTACAATCGTTATCCTCAATTTCATCTGAATCATCATCATCGTACTCCGAATAGTAATCATCATCTAACTCCTCATAGTCCTCATCAGCTTCATAGTAAGCTTCGTAGTATTCTTCATCGTACTCCATATCTTCATCACTATAGAAATCCTCTGAACCGAACTGTGTTGATAATTTCTGTAGTTTAGTCCAAGCCTTATCCACATCAAGATAAGTGCTTGCATATTCGTGATTAAGCTTATCCCCCGAGAATAAATAAGCGTATTGTTGTTCCTCCTTCTCCTCACGAGACACCAGTGCAGCAAGTTCATCACCGCTTGGTTTCGGTTGTGAAAGGATAACAGAGATATGCTTTGGAGAAATCCCATATATCATGAGATTGTTATAATCCACGTCCTGATGAACTCTGAGTTTACACATCAGAGCAATCGTGCGGTTGATCTTCGGGTCGCCTGGACATTTGGGGTGATAAATTGACCGCTAAAACTCGGGGGTGGACA
>CAYXMV010000131.1:0-5236 GCA_964466235.1 uncultured Muribaculaceae bacterium
TACGTAGCCGTATTCGTCGCAGCCGGCGCATGATGACAGGCAAAGTCCGAGCACTGCCATCAGAATTGCTGAAAGATACCTTTTCATATGTCTTATGATAAATTGTTATTGTTTTTCTCTGACTTCTATGAGATAATTCCTCTCAAACGTAGGATAAACATACGGATCGGCGCCATCTGTTTCGTAAGACTTCATGTCATCTGAAGCATATTCGGTGACGATGTATTTCCTTGAAGGGTCAAGCCCCTTGAGTTCGATCTTCTCTCCGTTCCATGAATCCGCATAGAAAGCATAGTAAAGTGCCCCGTCCTTGCCGATGACGTGGGTCTCAGGAACATCGAACCGGATGTCGTAGAGGTTGAGGTACTCGCCTTGTGAAAGTTTCTTCTCATTGTAGA
This sequence comes from uncultured Muribaculaceae bacterium, assembly GCA_964466235.1. Lineage (GTDB taxonomy): Bacteria > Bacteroidota > Bacteroidia > Bacteroidales > UBA932 > Cryptobacteroides. The sequence continues at coordinate 399 of CAYXMV010000131.1, forward strand.
TTCCTACCCATTTCCTGAGGTCGGCCTCCTTCTCAGGAGTAAGGAGATAACCGTTGCCCCTTACGTTAGGATTCGGCTTAGGCCAGGTGAATTTCGATCCGATGACACCGCCGATTCCGATCTGTGTGCCGTAGTCATTGCCCTCATCGCTGAGTTCTATATGATCCGCGTAGTAAGCCATCTCCGGACACATCGCTCCATAGACCTTGCGCTTCATGCGGATCTGTGCGCTGGACGTAGGATCGGAAGCCACAGCCTGATTCATGTGCGGAGTAAGGAAGAAGTTCATCGCACATCCGCACGGACAGATCTGGATCACTGAATATGGCTTTATCTCACGAGCCTTCTCAAAAATATCCCCAAAGAATTCAGGAAGTCTTTCTACAGCCTCTTCAGGATATTCAAGGTGGCTGTGACGGTTATGGTCAGGAAGGCAGCAGTTCAGGTGCTGTCCGTCAAGTTTGAGACCGTCAAACCCCCATTCGTCGATGAATCTTTCCACAAGATCCACCGTGTATGCTCTTGTCGCGTCATTCACAGGTGAAAGATACCAACTGTCCCACCATGTGATATACTCAGGTGCGCCCTGGTAATCCTGCAGGAGCATTTCCGGATTCTCCCTGAGAACCTTTGTGTCAGGGTCGGCAGCGAGTGGAGCCCACCATAGTTTGGCTTTCAGTCCATGGGCGTGGATTGCATCAGTGATGCGGCGCATGTCCTTTGTCCCGTTGAAACGCTTGTTGGTCTCCCAGTCGCCCTCTGCAATCTGGTATCCGTCATCCACATCCACCCACTTGAATCCTAATTCCTTTACCTTCGGCAGAGTGCCTATGACTTCGTCCATGGTGAATGTCCTTTCATATCCCCATGCGCACCATACGGCCTCGAAGGCCTCGGGCTCCGATTTCTGCGGCCTGTAGCCGGCATACGCCTCCATATATTCGGAGAATTGGCGGAGAGGGTCGAAGAAGTCGCCCTTTCCCACGGAAATGAACTGCTCCCATGTTGCGATGGTGTCACCGCGGGCCATAAGTACAGGCTCTTCGAATTCCTGAAGCAGAGACATTGTCGCATGATTTCCGTATCTCACTCTCTTCACTGGCATGGATATGAGTTTGAGTTCCGGCTCCACCAATCCTGTGGAGATGTTCGCATCCCTCCTCCATAGAGTCACCATCGGGATTCCTCCGCCGTAGTCGCTGTTGTTCATGCCGAGATAATTCTTCTGGCTGAACCCTTCGTTTACAGGCAGTATCCAGTCATCGCGACGTGATGACGAGGTCGGCTGGAATGACCAGATTGTCCCGTCGGAGACTACATTGAGCCTGTTTGACTCCAATGCCTTGACACTGAGGATCCTGTCTGAATGGTTTATGTAGCGGCTGCTTGTGAACACCATGCCTTGGAAATCATTCAGGGTCCTGACCGTCAGGATCTTTTCGATGTCGTATCCGTGCTTCTTCCATCTGCCTGTGATGGTGTAGGTGTCGCCTTTGTCAGATGAAGAACGGCTTACCTCCTTGATTTTCCAGTATTCAATCACGGCTTCCTCTGCGATTATCCTGTCGGCGGCCTGATAGCCGTCAGAATATCTCTCAGCTCCTTCTGCCGATGACGATACATTGTAATGCATGCTGCCGTCGATGCTGAGAGTCATGTCTCCGCTTTCAACGGCAACGCGGCAGCAGCCTGCAATGATAATGCACACTAAGCTGGTAGTAAGAGTATGGATCTTCATTGTTTCTAAAGAAGTTTGGTGTTGAATTTTTCCTTTGCACATCTTTCCACTGCGTCGCGTGATGTGAAGGCTCCTGTGCCTCCGGCTCCGGTAGTGTTGACCGCTCCGGTCAGATTGCCGTTGAGCTGACATTCCTCAAGTGTGTATCCGGCCACAAAAGCGCTGATGAATCCCGAATTGAAGCTGTCGCCCGCTCCGATGGCGTCAACGACATCCCTGTTGAGGAATGAAGGTGCGAAATTCCTGCTCCCGTCCTTGCGGACCATAAGCGATCCCTTGGAACCCATCTTTACGACCATGGCCGTTCCTATGTATGGGGTCACGGCTGCAATGGCTTCTTCAATGTCCGAGGTGCCTGTCAGGGCCATGAGTTCCTTCTCGTTGGGCATGAACAATGTAACTTGAGGCAAGACCATCTTCCAGTCCATGTCCCACTTTTCCATAGGATCCCATTGAGTGTCAAGAGAAACGGTTATCCCATTTTCTGCCGCTTTCGCAAGCAGCTTGCCGATGTCTGCGAGAAGGGCGCTCTGCATGAACAGACACGAAAGGTGTATATGTCTCGTCATGCTGAACATTTCCGGGTCTATGTCGTCGTATCCCATCACATCCATTGCTCCCTGATAAGTCAGGTTGGCCCTGTCCTCACCGTAGTTCATTACTATTGTGGCTCCGGTTGCCACCTTGCTGCTTCGTTTCACATAGTCTGTGTTCACCCCGCTCCTGCTCAACGAGTCGCAGCACAACTTGCCGAACATGTCGTTTCCTGTCATTCCCACGAAGCACACCTTGCTGCCGATTGCAGCCGCGTTTGCCGCAAAGATGGTCGTGCTGCCTCCGAGGGTCACCGTCATGTCTGATGCGAATTTCTCCTTGCCGATTTCTGGCTCGGACTCTATGCCGTTGAGGATTATGTCAACATTGATGTCGCCGATTGCTGCGATGTCGAATCTTTTCATGGATGTGGTCAGTTATTCGGATATTGTTTAGTCTCCTGCAAATATAGACGTATAATTTTAAAAACTTTCATTGCTTTCGAAAATATTTTTAATCGAAACGTATCGATATAGGGGTATGTGTGTGCTATTCTCTTGATTTTCAGTCAATGGAGTTTGTGTGTGTATAAATGTAGAATATGTTTCGTATAGTTTTGAAATGTGTTTTTAAAGTCTTATATTTGCACCTGTAAACAAAAGTGTCAATATGTAAATAAAACCGACTGCCTGTCATGGAAAACTCACCTGTATCCTCGAATGGAAGAAGAAGTGCTATATTGCAATTGCTTAAGCAGGATTCGAATGTGTCTGTCTCCGAGTTGAGCAGACGTTTTGCCGTCTCTGAAGTGACCATTAGAAAAGACCTCAATCTCCTGAAGGAGAGGAATCTGCTTGTCCGGACAAGGGGAGGTGCGATCATGCATGAGGTCGGCAGACAGGACGATGAGGTCAACATACGTTTCAAGAGCATGGCCCATTACAGGGAAAAGCAGGCGATAGGCCGTGCCGCAGCCTCTCTCATCGAGGAAGGTGATACGATTATAATAGATTCTGGTACAACGACTTTCCAGGTCGCTGCAAATCTTCACAAGTTCAAGAATCTGACAATTCTCACCAATGCCCTGAATGTTGCGCGTGAGGTATTGTCCTATAAGCGTTTCAATGTGATTCTCCTTGGCGGCAATATCAGGAACAGCAGCGAATCCGTAGTAGGTGCCCTTGCGGAATCCAATCTCAAGATGTTCTACTGTGACAAGCTCTTCCTCGGCGTCGATTCTTTCAATATGGAAAGCGGACTGTCAACTCCGAGCGTGGAGGAGGCAAACATCAATCAGATAATGATTTCACGTTCGCGCGAAGTCATAGCAGTCTTTGATTCCAGCAAGGTGAACAAGCGTGCTCTTGCCTTCATCGCCAATGTGGATAAGATTGACAAGGTCGTTACGGATGACGGGATGGATAAATCGGTAAGATCTCAGCTCAAGGCCATGAGCGTGGATGTCATGACCGTCGGGCCTGAACTTCCGTAGTCTTGAGTCTGAATACTCCGGTTTCATATTCTTCGAAACCTTCGGAACGATAAAGGTTCCTCGCCTGTATTCTTGACGGATTGGACGTCAGATAAAGGACGGGGAATTTTTCCTTTTCCTTCAGGTGGTTGACGGCTGCCTGTACCAATGAGCGCCCGATTCCGCGTCCTCTGAACTCATCATCCACAATCACGTCTTCAATCCAGTACTTGTTTCCTGTCAGAGTCGGACAATGGGTGAGTGTGAGCATTCCTGTGATGGCACCGTCATCTGAAGAGGACACGAATATCGCCATTCTTTTGTGTCTGACAAGCGTTTCAAGTCTTTCCGCATCCGTTTCTGGAGCGGACGGATTCAGGCGATGCAGCAGTCTGTCGAGCTGCTTCACGATGTTTCTGTCGGCTTTTTCGAGGATTCTTATCATCTTGAGTGTCTGATTTGTCGTACAAAAATAATCAATACTATTCTTAAAGCAATAGAAACGGTTCATAACTTTTTGTGTTTGAGTTTCGAAACTATGTGAAACATAATTTCAATCAGGCTGTGGGTTGGCTAAGCTGTTGAAAAATAGATACTTATTCTGTTGAATTGTCTCCTTCTTTGAAATGCGGATTTAAAAAATTCGAAATATCAATCGAAATGTTTGATTATTAGTGATATTTTTGTGAACCGTAAAAGTGAAATGGCCTAAAACGACAGATGACATGTTTGCAGAATACAACACCTGGAAGGAAATACATCAGCAGCCCCGAATGTGGCTTGAGACTTATGAGATAGTCTATGGGATGAAGGACAGGATAGCTTCCTTTATTAATAGGTACGTGCGCGAAGGCTATGAAGTCATATTGACCGGAGCAGGAACTTCAGCCTATATAGGCAATGCTCTCCGATGGGTCCTGGCCGGCACTTTGTTCGCCGATGCAAGGGCCATCGCCACGACCGACATAATTACAGAAGCTGACTCTCTTTTCGATGCAGGAAGCAAGGTACTTCTTGTCTCGTTTGCACGTTCAGGAAATTCCCCGGAGAGTGTGGGTGCCATCAATCTTGTCAACAGGACGGCTGGGCACGTTG
>CAYXMV010000132.1:0-5145 GCA_964466235.1 uncultured Muribaculaceae bacterium
TTTCACAGGGCGTTGTTGACATCTTCGGACAGGACAAGGACGCAATGGACAAGGCACTCGACTGGATCAACGGCATCTGCGCAGTTCCGGAAGTGGGTACCGTATATCACGGAAAGATAGTTTCTATCCTTGAGTTCGGTGCTTTCGTAGAGATTCTTCCCGGCAAGGAAGGCCTTCTCCACGTATCTGAGATCGACTGGAAAAAGACAGAAAAGGTAGAAGATGTCCTCAGCGTAGGTGACGAGATTGACGTGAAGCTCCTCGAGATCGACGAGAAGACCGGCAAGATGAGATTGTCACGCAAGGCACTCATCGAGAAGCCTGAAGGATATGTAGAGCCAGAGCGCCGTCCGCGCGGTGACCGTGGCCCACGTCGTGATGACCGTCAGGGTGGCCCTCGCCGCGACGACCGCAGAGGTGACAGAGGCCCACGCCGTGATGACCGTGGTCCAAGAGGTCCTCGCCGCGACCGCCGCAACGACGCTCCTGAAGCACCGGAGCAGAACAACGAGCCGGAGATGTTCTAATCTCCGCATCACATAAATAAAGGGTACCGAGTGCAGTTCCTATGGGTTTTTGCACTCGGTACCCTCTTTTTTCGGGGTATCAGGATCAGTTTCATACGAAAACTGCACTTGGTACCTTTAAGATTTATCGCTTACTCTGCCTGTTTCTTTTCAAGAGTTGCGCTGAGGCGGTACATCTTGCCGTTTTCTAAGACAATATCCTTAGGCAGTACTAAGTTGTCAAGTGTACAGATATACTCATCGCTTCCGTCTGTTGTCGCGTTAAGCATAAAGTTGAAATAGTCTCCGGCTGTCAGATGATACCATGTTGTCTCCTGCGCTACATAGTCCCATGATTGTCCTGCAAAAGCAACGATATATGCCGTTAAAGTATTACCTTCCACAAGCAATCCGGTTCCGGAACCATCAGCATAATCAGTTCCGAAATCTATAAAATAAGACGTATTCCATCCTCCCGGAAAAGATCCGACTGAGCTAATAGCAGTCCAGCCCGAGCCACTTACCCGCACATCAGCATCTGCTTCAGATTTTGCACTAATACGAAGATTCTTGACTGTCAAACCACTTTCAGGAAACGTCAACAAGACCTTCAGCACATAGGACCTATGTTCAAGATCAACAAGCAGATTCCCCTCTTCCATCTCTGCCTTACCGCTCAAAACCGTGTACTGCCCAAGATGAGAAGTAGGGTCATCCAGGCTTTTCTGAAGTTGAGCATTATTGAAAGTAAGGTAAGTCTTACCAGCCTCCACACCATTCAAGACACCTTCTGCACCCTCATACACCGGAGCAACACGCCATGGCTCTGCTTCTGAGCCATCACCTTTATTCAGAGCCGGATAATACACATATATCGATTTAGTTTCAGCATGATTACTGAAATCTCCCTCAAATTCAGCGATTTTTCCATCTGCAGACACAGAAGTGGCAGTAAAGACATCATTGGTGAGTACATTTCCAGACTTATCCAGTGATATTACAGACACCTCGTCAAACTGTTCCCATTTAGTCTTGAGCACATTATCTTCATCTACATATGCTATCTTGGTGTCATGTCCCCCTATGGCAGCCGTGAGGGGAAGATGCACAGGCTGGTTCTCTTGCGAGGTCTGCACCGATGAGGCGTTCTTCTGGCATGACGGGCGGAGCCGGGCATGACGGGATATGGGATGAAAAAAAATCCTCTGAAACACAAGTGCATTTCAGAGGATTAATTATTAATGGTGCATACGATTATGGAAGTTTAACATATATTGACGAATTCACATACTCACCCTCATATACAACAACCTTTCCTGTTTCCGGATCAGTTACAACAGTTATATATACAGAGTCGGAAAGTCTTACTCCTGTTTCATAGTAACAATGATTAGTCTCATCATAATATGGAGTTGTCGGAGTCATAGGTGGCACCTGACTTCTGTCTGTTGGTATTACCGTTGGTTCTCCTGACAACAGATCATATTTATAAAGAACATTATTCTCCATGCTATAATAGTATCCGTCAGGGGTGATATATTCCGCATCTCCATGCTGTTCCACACTCACGTACTCAACCTTGACCTCATCCATGTCTATAACTACAAAATCTCCAAAATAGCCCCAAATGAATATATTACCACGTCTAAAGTATGATGATCTATACCCCCAGTCATAGTCTCGAACCACGCTAGTCAATTCAGTGAATACCACATCTTTGTTTTCAAGAGTTACCTTGTATAATTTTGCAGAATATCGATAACACTCTTCATACCAATAACGATTTCCTGACCAGTAATACCAACTATGATCCACCTCGAAGAACATTCCGACTTCACGATCGTAACCCGAAACTTCAGGAATTGTAAATGGAATAATACTGTTATCGCTACACAGCACATATCCGTAGTCATCCTCGTATGTCAGTATATTATTATCTCTATCAAGAAGTATTCTTTCATAGTTTGGTCTAAATTGACTACCCTCGTAGTTATATCGTAATTCCTTAACAAGGCGGCCATTTTCTTCTCGTATTACATAGAAACCGTCGTAGTATGTAATACAATAAATCGATTGAGCATCATACGACTCACGTGCACAATAATAAGTTCTCTGGTAATCCCACTTGCCGTAGTCATCGCTACGCCACCATATATCAACATCAGACTGAAGCACGACACCATCGCTAAGTCTGATTGCTATCTGCCAGATTTCACCTAGAGCTCTCCTATATGCTTCCGGAGTAGTATCCTCGTCATATACAAAGTTAAGGTTATTAATAATCAGGTATTTATCAGTGAGTTGCCATACCCGATATGCAGAGAATACCACCCTATCTTTAACGAATTGTTTGAAATTTTCATCATCTGACTCTATTTCAAACTTAAGTAGTGATGCAACACCATCATCTGATATTGTTTGAAGTGCATTTGTTGTTCTGCCATAATCGTCATATTCAATAGAAATTGCACTGATTGCATACACATCAGTCAGATCAATCGATGTAATTGTAAATGACGGAACCTTTTCATCTTCATCCTCATCTCCACGAACATATACCCATATGCTATAGGACATATCTCCTACACTCAAAGTAATTCTTGTCTCACCTTCTGAAACTCCGACTACATTTCCGTTTTCATCAACAGTTGCCACTGAAGGGTCTGATGAAGACCACACAGCAGAGAATGTGCAATCTGAAGGAGTGATTACAGCAGTAAGAGCAAGCATGTCACCGATGCTGACTCCGTAATCGTCAGTTCTGATCTCTACAGACTCTACAGGAATAAATTCAGTATATTCAACACCTGAATCAGGATTTGTAAGCTTACCGAAGACAGACCTTTTTATTTCAACAGGCTTTGATGAAACAACCGTTCCCATTTCTCTATCGGTATAGAATGTCATTGAATATCCTTCTTCAAGAGATGTAGGAAGCATCACGATATAATACCATTCACCTGGGACAAAGTACTCACCCTTTGGCAATGTGAGTTTGACCTCTTTCTTACCGTTTCTCACTTCGTTAACAACTGGGTGATTATCGGAATTCACAACTACATTAACCCCACCGGCAAGGACTTCATCAGAGTTTCCCTTAAATGTAACTGTATGGATACCTTCTTTCTCAACACAGAACGCGAGTCCACCGCAGAGATTGTAAAATGAGAGTTCTTTATATGTATTGCTCTTTGCAATAGAAATGAAGAGGTTGCTGTCGAATGTACCTGCGACACCTTTTTGTTTTGCAGGGAGATATACATTCACGGATTCCTTTTCTCTTGTAGGCTCTTCATAATCTTCGTTGCCTGACCAATAACTGAAATCTTCGTCATAATCGTCTTCATAATCATTAGAGAGATCTGGCGGGAATACACCCCAATATGTATATTCACCAGCATTTCCATTTGAATTTTCGTTGTGTCCCTGAACGATGAGGGCTTCACCAATAAAGTTTGCACTCGGAGCATCTTCCATATTATAAGCCACAAACCAGCTGCAATAGGTTCCGAAGAATACTCCGATGGCATCGTTTGGTTTCCACCATACAGAGCCGTCCTCCTGTAGAACTGTTCTTGTCTGATAGTCAAATTCATGAGTCGCTGTAATAGTGACTTCTTTCTTTACAGTCGTCTCTTCTGTATTTTCAATTTCAGAGAGCCCTGTGCATGCTGAAATACTGAGTATTCCAAGCATAGTCAATAAACTAAACTTTTTCATACATTGTGATTTTTAATTCCAATCTTCGAATTTTACACCTTCGTTTGTCCCTATACGGGATTGACACAAGACACCCTCATGTAAAAGGGCACGACATTCTACTTGAGGAGCAACGTAAGATTTGGTCTCCTTGTTTTCTGTTTTCATAATTTGGACTTCTCTTCTTCAGCTCCTGAAGATGGTTAGGGAAAATACAAAGAAAGTGTGGAGCTGACTTCCGTTTATCTGATTGAAGGTTGTGGTAAGACCCTATCTGAAACAAACGACGCAATACCCCACACTCGGATAGATATGGGATATCAGAGCATCAGAACGAGCTCTTCCGCATGTATCTATACGAAAGTGAGTGTTGTTCCGTTCCATCCTTCAGATAAGAAAACTACCACATTTTCAATCAAGGACTTGCGAAAAACACTTTCACAATATTTAAATATCGACCGGCAAGACCGGACGACCCCGCAAATATACATAAAAGTTTTTATAAACAGACAACACTCACTGGGGTATTGCGGGAGATAAGATAACAGACCTATCTCAATCCTCTTCTGTAAGACAGATGCATCCGCATATAGGGCTGCATAATGTATTCACTCCTTGCGGCCTGCAAGAATGCAGGAGCCGATCCGCGCAAATGGCTGACAGACACCCTCACACAAATCCCCATCAGGTTACGAGAAAATCTCAATATGGATGACCTCATTCCGTCACAGTGGATAAAGTCACATCCGGAAGCAGTCGTGAACGAAGAATAGAAAGACGGACAAACTCATACTGACATCGGCAAACTTTGACAAAGTTCATCAAAGTTTGCCGATGTCTGCCTTTTATTTACAAGTCGTGCTAGACCGTAAGCTTACGATTCGCCCTCTTACTCTTTCAGCAGCAGATATGCCTGATAGATGTAGAAGAATGCTTCCGG
>CAYXMV010000133.1:0-5139 GCA_964466235.1 uncultured Muribaculaceae bacterium
AACCGCTGTAGCAGGTTTTGCAGACCTGTGCCTAACCGCTCGGCCAAAGCACCGTATTTCCGTTTTGGGACTGCAAATATAGGGACTTTTATTCGATTTGCAAAATAATTTTGTCTTAAAGACAAGATTACTTTAATCTGATATTGTTCCGGTTTCTATAAATTACGTGTCCCAAGGTCTGATCCTACTTCCCGCATACTCCAAGCAGCTGTGGCTTGAGTACCGAAGTCCAAAGCAGATAACCGTCGCGATTGATATGAAGATTGTCTGACTCGAAAAGTGACGGGTTGATGTCACCGTCCGGAAGAAGGATTGTGGAATTCACATCGACAAAAGTTACCTGATCGCTATATGAGGCATAGTCTGCCATTACGTCATTGACTAATTTCTGAGTATCCCTCATGAAAGCACGGAGACCTGAGTATTTCCAGGAGAGGAAGAATACCGGAACACCAGGATAATCCTGAGAAAGCCTGTTGAAGAGAAGTCTGTAATGATCCAGGACGCCGCAGACTGACAAGTCATTGTCATTTCCGCAGATGTCATTGTCACAGAAAATCACAAAGGCTTTGGGCTGATAATGAGCCATGAGCTTGTCATAGTTAACAAGAATGTCGCGGACGGTTGCTCCACCATAGCCGCGGTTGACAACACTCAGCGGAGCCATCATTTCATCAAGCCCTTTCCAAAGCCTGATGGACGAACTTCCGAAGAACAGCACATCTATCTCCTGACGCGGATCATCAGCGGCCTTTGCAGCCAGTTCATCGACATCCGACGCATATCTGTGGAGCCATCCGGCATCCCAGTTTCCATCTACAGGGAGGGATCCCTTTATATTTACAGTCAATGAATCTTCTGATACGCAATATCCTGCTTGAGTATTATTTTCACGGACATTGACACAAGAAACGGCTGCAGCAAGCAGCATAAATACTAATAAACGATTATTCAACATAAAGCAAAAGACCTTTTAAATATTCTCCTTCCGGGTGATATATATTGACCGAATGGTCGCATGGCTGATTGAGACGGTCGAGGATACGGACGCTTCTGCCGCACTGGGCCGCAGCAGAAAACACAGCAAGTGCAAAAGCCTCCTTATCTACCACCTGAGAGCAACTGTAGGTAAACACAAGCCCACCGGGAGCGACCTTTGCAATCGCTGCCGCATTGAGCCTCTGATATGCCCTGAGAGCATTCTTAAGCGCTCCCCTATGTTTTGCGAATGCAGGCGGATCGACTATCATCATGTCATATTTTCCTTCAGGAGCCGTTTTCAGATAATCTATGGCATCGCAGCAGAGGCTTGAATGGCGCGACTGGTCGAAACCGTTGATTCCGATATTCCTGTCAACCATCATCATAGCCTTTCTCGAGCTATCGACAGAATCCACATGAAGTGCCCCTCCGGCAAGAGCATATATAGAGAAACCGCCTGTGTAACAGAACAGATTCAACACATTGCGTCCTCCGGCAAGACTGCCGACGAGATTCCTGTTGTCACGCTGGTCAAGGAAGAATCCGGTTTTCTGTCCTTCCGTCCAGTTCACCATGAACCTGTGTCCGTTCTCAAGAACAACCTGTTCGTCATCGTTAAAGTCCTCGCGACGATACATATACCCGTCTATAAGGTCAAGCCCCGCCTTGAATGGTGCTGTACCGGAGCTCTTGTCATAGACAGCCTTGAGAGACGGGCCGTAAACCGCCTGAAGGGCCTCGCAGATCTGTTTCTTCGCACGGAACATACCCACAGAATGGGCTTGCATCACACAGACACCGTCATAATAATCGATTATCAGCCCGGGAAGATTGTCGCCTTCACCATGTACAAGACGATAGCAATTTGTCTGAACTCCCTGAACGGACTCATCTGAATGCAGACCGCATGCGACCCTCACCTGAAGGGCGCGCGCAATCATCTCTACCCAGAAATCGGGGCGAAGAGCCGCATCATCAAAACTGAGTACACGCACGGCTATCGAACCGATCTGATAATGTCCGTATGCCAGAAGAGTACCGTCCGATGCGTGGACTGAAACGACATCTCCCTCAGCAGGAGAACCCTGCACTTCGGCTATCGCACCAGAAAACACCCAGGGGTGGAATCTGCGCAGGGATTCGTCCCTGCCTTTTCTTAATATTACTTTTATCATCTATGGTATTTCTTTACTCAAGTTTCGCAAATCTAAAATTTTATATTTGAAAGTCGGTGGCACTTGCGAAAGTTAAGTTTCTTTATATGTTAATATTCACTTGACCCGTTTTCACTCGTTCGTAATGACAGGAAGCGGATTCTTCTCGGAAGCCATGAGCTTGAGATACATCTCACGGCAGACCCATGCATCCGTAGCGGCATATTTACATTGGGATTCCGAGAGTTTCTCAGCCTCCCAGTTCGAAAGCTGCTGGGTCTTTGAAATCCTTATCCCGAGGATTATCGCCGCCATCTTCTTCACGCTCTTGTCCCTTATCCCCCAATCTCCAACGATCCTCTGCAGATCCACAAACGCTGCCGGCTTGAACTCCTGATGCCGTTGCAGTCCCCTGATGTCATCATGGATAGCCGCACCGACCTTCACGACCTTTGGATTGGCCATAAGGCTGCACAGACGGCGATGCATTCCCATATTGTTGATTCTGAACAGATAGGCCTTCTCCGGGCCGGACAGCTGAAGCAATGCGACTCCATACCGCGGCTGATTAGGAGTAAAAGTAGGTCGCGTCTCCGTATCAAAACCAATGATCTTCTGCGAACGAAGATAAGCGATGGCCCTGTTGAACTCGGCACCAACGCTGTCTATGACCTGTATCTTCCCGGGAAAGGAAGCGTACTCAAGTTTGTCTATCTGTTCCGGTGTTATACTTTCTATAAACATAATTGCAACATTTAAAAAAACAGGAGCTCCCTGTATTTAGGCAGAGGCCATATCTCGTCATCTATGAGCATCTCGAGATTGTCAGCATTCGTACGTACGGCATCCATCATGCTCTTGACCTCACGAGAATAAACCTTTGCCCTTTCGGCGACATCCTCTATCCTGTTGGCCCTCTTGCGGGCCTCCACAAGTTTTTCTACATCAGCCGACACACGATTTATACATTCTGAAATCTTCTTGAGGGCAGCAAGTTCAGAAGGACAATATTCCAAGAATCCCTCCCCGAAGATTTCCTTCAGTCCCTTCACATTTTCTATCAATGTGTTCTGATACTTCACAGCAGCCGGAATGACGTGATTGAGACAGATGTCCCCGATCACCCTTGCCTCTATCTGAAGCTTCTTCACATAAGTCTCGTTCAGAATCTCAAACCGTGCCTCCAGCTCATTCGGTGCAAGCACTCCGAGTCTGTCAAAAAGTTCCACCGTCTGCCTCTCATGATAGACCTCATAGGCATCCGGCACATTCCCTAACGCGCGAAGTCCCCTGCGTCCGGCTTCCTCCACCCATTCATGGCTATAGCCGTTTCCTTCAAACATTATATCCTTTGCCTCGGCAATGAATCTTCTCACCACAGTCATGACGGCCGACGACCTTTCTTCGCCCTGTGTTTCCAATGCATCCACGGCATCGCGGAACTCATCAAGGCTTTCAGCGACAGCCGAATTCAGGACAAAAACGGCAGAAGCCACATTCTGAGAGGCCCCCACAGCGCGGAACTCAAACCTGTTGCCCGTAAAGGCAAAAGGCGAGGTACGGTTGCGGTCCGTATTGTCCGGGAATATCTCCGGGATGGAATTGACTATCTTTATGGATTCCTGAGCAGTAGCGGTTTTTTCATCCGCAAGACCGAGTATCGACTCAAAGACCCTGTAAAGCGTTGAACCAGAAAACACTGACATTACAGCAGGAGGTGCCTCTCCCCCACCGAGGCGGTAGGAATTGCCCAATGTAGCCGTAGTTGTCATCATAAGGAAATGATGACGGTGCACGGCCCGCAGTACGGACGCATAGAAAGACAGGAACTGGAGATTCTTAGTCGGCGTCTTGCCCGGAGACAGAAGATTGACCCCGGTATCAGTGGTGATGGACCAGTTGCAATGCTTGCCCGACCCGTTCACCCCGTCAAAAGGCTTCTCATGGAAGATAACCTTGAGATGATGCTTCTCAGCAACTTTCTGCATGACTATCATCAGCATCATATTCTGGTCTATAGCCTTAGTGGCCTCACAGAACATCGGAGCGCATTCGAACTGATTAGGCGCCACCTCATTATGCCTTGTCTGAAGCAGAATGCCGAGTTTATATGCCTCCGTCTCGAAATCCTTCATGAAATTGCTCACACGGGAAGGGATCGCGCCGAAATAATGGTCTTCAAGCTGCTGGTCCTTGGCCGATGTATGCCCCACGACAGTCCTGCCGCAGAGCATAAGGTCAGGACGGGCCTTATAGAGAGCCTCATCGACAAGGAAATATTCCTGTTCTATACCTAAATTCACATTGACCGACCTGACAGCCCCGTCAAACAGGGAAACCACCCGCACGGCAGCCTTGTCCAAAGCATGCAGCGACTTGAGGTCAGGGACTTTCGTATCAAGAGATTCGCCCGTATATGACACAAATACAGACGGGATGCAAAGAGTTCCGTCCATAAGGAAAACAGGAGAGGACGGATCCCATGCGGAGTATCCCCTTGCCTCGAAAGTGTTCCTGAGACCTCCGGTAGGAAAGCTCGAGGCATCAGGTTCCTGCTGTACAAGGGCGCTGCCGTTGAATTTCTCGAACGCCTTTCCGTCCTTCATGGAAATGAATGCTTCATGCTTCTCTGCCGTAGAATCCGTAAGCGGCTGGAACAGATGGGTATAATGGGTCGCACCCATCTCTTTGGCCCATTTCTTCATTCCGGCTGCTATCTCATCGGACACACTAAGGTCAAGCTTGGCTCCGAATTTAACCGACGCCAAGACAGCCTCGTAGGCCTTTGCCGAAATATATCCGCGCATCTTGTCAAGATCAAGGACATTCCGTCCGAAATACTCCGATACAGGAACCGTCTCTTCATAACACCGTACAGCCTCATGGGCCGCAGCCTCATCCAAGGCGCGCTTACGAAATGTTGCCATAGTCCTATCAGTCTGATTTGTCAAGTCGGGCGCAAAGATAATAAGAAACTGTTTAAATTTTTCTCCGAAAAATCATT
>CAYXMV010000134.1:0-5123 GCA_964466235.1 uncultured Muribaculaceae bacterium
TTTCATTTTCGTAGTTATAAACCTATGGACTTTCAGTCCATTAGTAATTTAGTTATTTACGACTATGAAAAAGATTTATGTATTTATCGCTGCAATCATCGTGCTTGCTGCCGTTTCGGTTGCCGTTATTATCAACGCCGGCAATTCTGATTCTTTCTTTGAGGCGAACATCGAGGCATTGGCTGATGTGGAGGAAACAATGCAGATAGGTTGTGACAATTTCAGTCTGACGATGATCTGTCAACGAAGTTGTTTGTGCGGTCAGCTTTATTATGCTAAGTCAGGCTACGGTCGTTCTACTGGTCTCAAAGGAAAGTGCGTATGTGGAAGAGTCTGGCAATGACATTAAGTATCTTGAGCCTCTGCTCTTGTATCAGTCAGGGAGAATTGGATGAATTGACCTTTCCGGAGACAATTGAAATCAATGCTGAGTTGATTTCTTCAGAAAGTCCGGTCATGGGATATCCGCATGATATGTTCGTGACGGATTCGATAATAGGCGTATTATGTTCCATGAATATGAAGTGGATTCATTGCTATGACAAAGAGACAGGTATTTATCTGTCGGGAGATGTGGCATATGGGAGAGGCCCTGGTGAATTACTGTCATGTACGAATATGTGTTATGACCGGCGTTCAAAGAGGTTGTATCTGTTTGACAATGTCAGTGAAAAAATGCTGGGTTATAAGATTTCAAATACTTCTCCTTATATTGAATTTGAAGGTGAAGTGTCTTTCGCAGATGTTTCAGGGACTGTTTTCCTTAAGATGTGGCCTATATCGGATTCTTTGGTTTTGGCCAATGTCCAATGCGGTTCTATGGAAGATTCTGTTACCCGGTTTCAGATGTTTACGATGGACGGCATACTTCTGGACACATGTAGCGACATGCCTGCTCTTGAAGGTGATGATCGTTACACATTCCTGCACTCTTCTATTACAATGTCACCTGACAGACGGCGATTTGCATCAGCGACATTGTTCGGTGAAATATTAGAAATTTATGATGTCTCACATGAGTCCATTGAGCGCTCTGTGGAGAATTTCTTTGCTTATCCTGCTGTGGAATTCAGAGAGGGCGTGTTATGGGAGTCCGAGCAAACGGTCTTCGGTTTTCCGTATATATGCTCTGATGAAAATTATATTTATGGATCCATGATAGATGGCCAAGATATTAACGCGTTCAATGAGATAGCTGTATTTGATTGGAATGGTAGAGGCGTTTTACGTGTCATGACAGATTATAATGACCTTCGTATGTATCCGGATGGAGACTATCTGTATTGCATCGTTTCTGATTCGTCAAATGAATTATTCTTAGCGAGATATGATGTTTGTAACTTTTCTCTTTAAATGATCGTGAAAAAGATTCACTGATTTGAGGTTTTGAATATTGTTGTGATAAATGTGGTTTTCATATTTCTTTGCTGCCTTGTGGCAATACACGAGGCCGGTCTTGGAATACTGCAGGTCATTGGACTGAAGGATTCCGGAAATGTAAATCATGTCATTACCGGTAGTTTTGCCAATCCCGGACCCTATGGCGGACTGATTGCAGTGCTTCTTGCCGTATTGCTTGCATTTGTATGGCAGAAAAGAGACACCGGGAAACGCTATGAGAAGGTTCTGGCTCATCTTGCGATGATCTCTGCCGCATTGTGTTTCATTGTGCTTCCGGCTTCGATGAGCCGCGCGGCATGGCTTTCTTTCGGAGTCGCGGTGATCGTACTCGGCTTTCGTGAGATGAGGCTTGGAGAGTGGATCCGCACCCACAGGAGATCGTCTGCCGGTATCTGTGTCCTGCTCGTCATCATGATGGCAGGGGCATTCCTGATGAAACGGGATTCCGCCATAGGACGTTTCCACATCTGGCATATGGAGCTCCGGGCCATTGCCCGAAACCCTCTTCACGGTACAGGAAGAGGCACGGTGCTCGGGACATACGGAAATATTCAGGCAGAGTACTTTGCAGAAAAGGAGAGGTCAGAGACGATTGTACGTGTTGCCGGATGCCCCGAGTATGCCTTCAACGAATATCTCAAGGTCGGTGTCGAATACGGCCTTTTTGCCATGCTTGCAGTGATGGCGGCCGTTCTGTCCCTGATCATCGCCCTGCTGAGACTGCGTTCTCCTGCAGCCTATGGCGCCATTGCATTGGCGGTCTTTTCCTTCTTCTCCTATCCTTTCAGTCTGATGGAAAGGGACATTCCTGAGAAGGATGCATGGCAGAGTGCAAGGATGTATGCTTCCATCGGACTTTACGAGGATTATATAGAGGAAATCAGACATCTGTATCCAGCTCTTTCCGGCAATTACAGATTCCTATATGATTACGGTTACGCCCTGTATAATCTTGGCAGATACGATGAGAGCATAGATATCCTTAAGGAAGGGGCGAAGATATCTTCGGATCCTATGTTTCATAACATCATCGGAAGGAATCATGAGGCTCTGCACAGATATGATGATGCGCGAAAGTCATACCTGCATTCGCACCAGATGGTTCCATGCCGTCTATATCCTCTCGTGCTTCTGATGGAGATGGAGGTGCATGCCGGCCAGAAGGATCAGGCTCTTGCCGTGGGAAAGAAGATTCTTTCTATGCCAGTCAATCCCCGCAATGGCAATATGTCCCGGCTGCGCAGCCGTGCCGAAGCTTGTGTGGACTCTCTCGAATATAGTAAACTGACAAACTATGATGAATAGACTTTCATTCCGGTTTTTAATCGTTTCCCTCCTGATGCTTGCTTCATGCTCCGTTCCTGACATGAGGCTTGTCAGGGAGCGTTCCGGAGCAAATTGGACCGAACTCAAGAAAGTTATCGACCGTTATGAGGCGGAAGGTGATCCTCAGAAGATCAAGGCCATGTATCGGATGTTGGAGAATATGCCATATCATAGCTTCCTTTATAGTGAGGGACTTGTTGAAGCCAAGGACTGGTACAGGCAGATGCGGGAGAGACCGGCTGATGAGTACAGGATGATATGTGACTCGATAGCATCGGCTGTAGATCCTCAGGCAGGGCTGGTCAGGAAATGGGATGTGCAGGTACTTGATTCGGCATTTCTTTGCGAGAACATAGATATGGCGTTCAAGGTGTGGAGGGAACAGCCGTGGGGAAAGAATGTCGGTTTCGAGACATTCTGCCGGTTCATTCTCCCTTATAGGATCGGCGATGAGATACCGCAGCTGTGGCGCAGGGATTATTATGAGGAATATGATTCTCTGCTTGATGAGTTCCGTGCGTCGGATTCTCTTGATGTCGAGGATCCGGTTGCTGCATATAAGTTCATGGAGGCGCGGCTCACTGCACGGACCCCTTCCATATTCACCACCATGTCACCGGTAGGTTTTCCTCATATCGGGCCTGAACATGCCCGATACTATGCCGGGACATGTCGTGAAATCTGTGATTTTCTTGTATATGTGTGCCGCTCTTTGGGAATTCCTTGCGCTCTCGACTATCGTCTCAATGACGGACATTATATGACTACTTTGTGGAACAGGGACGGAGAAGAGCGTGTGGTGAATTATTTCACGTATGTGGTTCTTCCAAATGAGAAGGATACAGTCTATAACGAGGTCAAGCCGAGGGTGTTCCGCAAGACCTATGAGGTCAATGATGACGAACTGGCGCGCTTGAAGCGTGGACGCGAGAGGCTCCCGTTGCATTTCCGGATTCCGTTGTATGAAGATGTCACGGCGTCATTTACACCTTATTATGAAAGAAATATGACGATTCCGGATGAGTGGCTGCTTGAAGATTGCAGTCCGGGAACAATATTGTATCTGTGCAGTCTTAAGAAAGATGCATGGGTGGCGGAGGATTATGGGGTGAAAGGTTGGCGAAAGACTGATTTTAACGGGATGCAGAGAGGATGTGTCATGTGTGTTGCAGTGGAAGAGGGCGGAATGATGAGGCCTGTGACAGTGCCGTTCATGATTTCCCCTCATACAGGTGATGTCAGATTCTTTACATGTGAGGGTACTCATGCACAGGTTGTCTTGAAATCCAAATACAGCCTCGGCCGCGACGAAGGGGGATTCCGTGAAAAAATGAGATGCGGAGCCTTTGAAGGGTCAGATGAACCGTCTTTTTCCGAGCCGGACACATTGCTGCTTGTCCAGAGGAAGCCTGATAAACTCTTTACGGAGGGGAAGGTCTATAAACAGAGCATGCGGTCTTACCGGTATGTCCGCTTCAGAGGCGACTACTGGTCAAACAGCGATGTCGCGGAGATCAGCCTTTATGATCCGGAAGGTAACAGGATTCCTCATAAACGTACGGTAGGAACGCCGGAATGCGAGCCTGGACATGAGTTTTTCAGGGCATTTGATGGGGATCCATCGACTTCGTTCACCCATTATGTCTTGTGCAAGGGATGGACCGGAGTGGAACTTGAACGCCCTTCCGAAGTGGGTTCCATCGTCTATACTCCGCGCAACCGTGTCAACTATATCTATGCAGGAGATGCATATGAACTCATGTATTATGATGGCGGCTGGAAGTCATTGGGAGTCAAGACGGCGGATGCAGATTCAATCGTATTCGGCAATGTTCCGGACGGTAATCTCCTCTACCTGAAGAATCTTAGTGGGGGAGTGATGGAAATGGCTTCACCTATGAAGGAGGGAAACAGGTGTTCTATGGTAACGGATTGGAAATCCCGCCTGAAGATTCTGGTTTCGAAAGGGTGTCGGATCTTCCTTGGGAATGCAGTTACACTTTCCTGACCCCTTCCGGTGACTGGTTCTCTCCGGATTATGATGATTCGGCTTGGGAAACGGGATGCGGCCCCTTTGGCCTGAAGGACGGATGCGGGACTCCGTGGTCAAGCCGTCGTCTCTTTGTCAGATATGAATTTGAATATGGGGAATCAGGAGATGTGCCGGTATTGAAATATGTTGTAAACGATTCCGCTGAACTTTATCTTAACGGTATCAGCATATTGGAAATGACTGCCTCGGAATCTCCACAGTCTTTTGTGCTTCCTCATGAACTCCTTGTGTCCGGGGTCAACATGATTGCAGTAAAATGTTTTAATGAAAGCCGATCGGAAGATGTGGTTTTCCTGACTTTATCACTTTTTCGTGATTTTTCACCAAATCTGCCTTGTGGGTA
>CAYXMV010000135.1:0-5106 GCA_964466235.1 uncultured Muribaculaceae bacterium
TAGGAAACTTCGCGTTATTAACGAGAATGTTCATACTTCCGGAGAATGGCTTATGGCAGCACAAGATGCGTATAAAAGTATTTATGGCTTTGAATGGCAGGGAGATAATCTGCTTCTTGCGCGAGAAGCAATGCTATGTACTTTTATAGAGAATTATGAGAAGAAATTTGGTAAACGTCCACTATCGGCTTCAATTAAGTATATAGCATACATTGTTTCTTGGAATGTTTGGCAGATGGATGGATTAAAAGGTGTTGTTCCTAATTCGTGTACAGATAATGTTGTGCCATCTTTGTTCGGAGATGATATGAGGACTCCTTGCAGGGGTTGTACAGATGGTGGATATCACAATCATACAGGTATCTATTGCCTGATCAAGGATTGGCGTGCAAAAGATCCCAAGACTAATAAACTAGGTAAGAAAATCCGCTTTGTAGATTTATTCAAATAGCAAAGACTCAAACAACTATATTAACCTATGGCTAAATTTGTCTCATCGTTAAAAGCAAAACTTATTTATGTTTTTCGCATAAATGATAAGTCTCATGCTGGATGTCTTAAGGTTGGAGAAGCGACCTTAACAGATGAAGAGAACTTGTGGGGCCTTTCTCCATCAAGCCATCTGCTTAATGTTGCAGCCAAGAAGCGTATCAATCAATACACACAGACGGCTGGCATTCCTTACGATTTACTCTATACGGAGCTATCTATATTCACTCGTGGTGGAGCAATTATGAGCCTGACTGATGGTGAGGTTCACAAGGTATTGGAGCGTTCCGGTATCAAAAAGAAGGTTTTTGATATTGAGAATAAAGCGAATGAGTGGTTTATTACGGACTTGGAGACTGTCAAGAATGCTATACATGCTGCTAAAGAAGGACGAATGTCTCTTTCAGCAACCGAGGTTAGTACGGACCGTAGTCCTATTATCTTCCGCCCTGAGCAACGAGATGCCATTAACAAGACGAAGAAGCAATTTAAGAAGAGCAGCCAGATGCTTTGGAACGCGAAAATGCGATTTGGTAAAACTCTGTCTGGATTGCAAGTGGTAAAGGAGATGAACTTTGCCCGTACTCTTATCCTTACACACCGCCCTGTTGTCGATACTGGTTGGTTTGAGGACTTTAGCAAGATTTTCTATGACACTCCCAATTACCGTTATGGCTCAAAGAATAATGGAGAGAGTCACGCTTCGTTAGAGCGACTGGTCACAAAAGAGGGAATCCACTATGTATATTTTGCTTCTATGCAGGATTTAAGAGGTTCTTCTCTTGTGGGCGGTAACTTCGATAAAAACCACCAAGTATTTGCCACACCTTGGGACCTAATCATTGTTGATGAGGCACACGAAGGTACAAAGACAGAGTTGGGCGAGGCGGTTATGAAGGAATTGACAAAGGAACAGACCAAGATTCTCCGTTTGTCAGGAACACCGTTCAATCTGTTCGATGATTACAAGGAGGATGAGATATACACTTGGGACTATGTGATGGAACAACGAGCCAAGGCAGAGTGGGAGTTGACGCACTTTGGCGATCCTAACCCATACGCAGGTCTTCCGCGTCTTAACATCTATACTTACGACCTCAATAAACTTTTGGACGGATATGGTGACTCAGAATTGGCGTTCAATTTCCGAGAGTTCTTCCGAGTAAATGAAGATGGGGAGTTCGTTCATAAGACGGATGTAGAAGCATTCCTTAATTTGATTTGCAAGAAGGACGAAGATAGCAATTATCCATATTCGACAGAGGAGTATAGAGACAACTTCCGTCATTCGCTTTGGATTGTGCCAGGAGTAAAGTCAGCGAAGGCGTTGAGCACGATGTTACAGTCTCATGCTGTATTCAGTCAATTCCAGGTGGTAAATGTGGCAGGTGAAGGTGATGAGGACCAGGAACGAGATGATGCTCTTGAACTTGTAAATAAGGCTATCGGCAATAAGCCGGAAGAAACCTACACAATCACTCTTTCTTGTGGTCGTCTGACTACGGGTGTGAGTGTAAAGGCGTGGACAGCAGTTTTTATGCTTGCCGGTTCGTTCAGTACCGCTGCTTCAAGTTATATGCAGACTATCTTCCGTGTTCAGACACCGGCCACTATTGGCGGCAAGGTAAAGGAAGAGTGTTTTGTCTTTGACTTTGCTCCGGATCGTACTTTGAAAGTTATTGCCGAAACCGCTAAGATCTCTGCAAAAGCCGGTAAAACTACAAGTGATGACCGCAAGGCAGTAGGCGACTTTATCAACTTCTGTCCTATTATCGCATACGAAGGCTCCAAGATGACATCCTACGATGTGCCAAGTATGCTTCAACAATTGAAAAAGGTTTATGTTGAGCGTGTTGTGCGTAATGGATTTGAGGATGGGTATCTTTACAATGACGACCTTATGCGCCTTGATTCTTTGGAACTGCAAGAGTTTGCAAAACTAAAGAAAATCATAGGTTCTACTAAGGCTATGCCAAAGAGTGGAGAGATTGATGTTAATAATCAGGGCTTTACCAAAGAAGAACATGAGCAACTTGAAAAAGCGGAAAAGAAGAAGCGTGAAAGAAAACCTCTAACCGAAGAAGAAAAGAGGTTACTTGAGGAAAAGGCTGAAAAGCGCAAGAACCGCGACACTGCGGTTTCAATACTGCGCGGTATCTCCATCCGTATGCCTTTGATGATTTATGGTGCAGACCTTACCGATGAGAGCAAGGAAATCACCCTTGACAATTTTACATCGCTCATAGATGATGGCTCTTGGAATGAGTTTATGCCAAAGGGGGTTACCAAGGAGATATTCGAGCAGTTTAAGAAATACTACGACCCTGAGGTCTTCTGCTCTGCCGGTAAGCGTATCCGAGCAATGGCAAAGGCTGCAGATGCTCTTGATGTTGAAGACCGCATCGAGCGTATTACGGCGATATTCAATACTTTCCGCAATCCGGACAAAGAGACAGTTCTGACACCTTGGAAAGTGGTTAATATGCATCTTGGCGACTGTTTGGGCGGCTGGGTTTTCTATGATGAGACAAAGGAGAGGCCACTGCTAACTCCTCGATTTGTCGATAATGGTGATGTCACGAGAGATGTATTTGCCTCCGATGCTCGTATCTTGGAGATTAACTCAAAGTCCGGACTCTATCCATTGTATATGACATACTCCATATATCGTTCTCGTCTGAATGACAAGTTGGATGCAAACGACACGATGGACGATACACCTGAACGCCACCTTAAAGTATGGGATGCAGTACTTCGTGACAATATATTCGTACTATGTAAAACCCAGATGGCAAAGAGTATTACCCGTAGAACCCTGCGAGGTTTCCGCCAGGCAAGGGTAAACACTCGATACTATGAGGACTTAATCAATCAAATCTCACATAAAACTGCCAAGTTCGTTTCCCAAATGAAACAAGGCAAAAATTATTGGAAAGCAAACGAAGATAACGATATGAAATTTACTGCAATAGTAGGTAATCCACCATATCAGCAGATGGATGGAGGTGCTGGAGTAAGCGCAAAACCTATATACAATGTTTTTGTTGATGTTGCAAAGTTGATAAGACCGAAGGCAATATCTATGATTATGCCTGCAAAATGGTACACTGATGGTAAAGGGCTTGGAGAATTTAGAACTACTATGCTTAATGATAAGCGTATCGCTAAATTAGTCGATTACGAGGATTCTCGCGATTGCTTTTCTAATGTAGACATTGCTGGTGGCGTGTGTTATTTCTTATGGGATAATGAGCATAATGGGATTTGCGAGTTTACAAGTATTTGTCAAGGTGTCAGAAAATCATCCTTGCGAGACTTATCTGCCGATGATTCATTCATTAGGAATGTTGAAGCGGTTAGTATAATAGGTAAAATTACAGCTCATACAAACAATTTTTATAGTTCAAGAGTTAGTACACAAAAGCCATTTGGCTTGCGAACATATGTTACCCCATTAGAACATGGCGACATAATTTTGAAATACAATAAAGGTAAGGGACCATATGAATCCTCTCTCATTACCACTGGAAGGGAAATGATAACACAGTGGAAAGTAACTATATCATATCTAACTGCTGAACATGCTGGTCAAACCGATAAAGAGGGTCGTAAAAGAATTTTATCTTCATTAGACATTCTTGTACCGAATGAAATTTGTACTGAAACATATATGGTGGTAGATTCATTTGTCACACGCGAAGAAGCAGAACATTTGTTCTCATACCTCAAGACCAGATTTGTTCGTTTCTTAATAAGTCAACTAGCTTCAACTCAGCACCTTTCTAAAGAGAAGTTCGCATTTGTTCCTATGCAAGATTTCACAAACTCATCAGATATTGACTGGAGTAAGTCAGTGCCAGAAATCGACCTGCAACTCTATGCCAAATATGGACTTGACCAATCTGAGATTGACTTCATTGAATCTAAGATAAAGCCAATGGAGTAAATAATATGTAAACTTGTCACACTCTAATCAATAAGATAAGTATGAATTTATCTACAATGGAAAAAACATAAAAGAAGAAAAATGAGAATTGTTCCATTGATTAACTATTGTTATTGAAAAATAAGACATATGTATAGTGCAAAAGTATATAAGATAATGTAAATATAAGTGTTGGCTATGTCAAAAACATCCATTCGATTCTATAAAGACCGCGAGGTGAGGGCCATTTGGGATGAAGAGAAATCCAAATGGTGGTTTTCGGCTGTTGATATAATTCGTGCAATCAATGACGAAGCGGATTATGTAAAGGCTGGTAACTATTGGCGTTGGCTCAAAAAGAAATTAACTGCTGATGGAGTTCAACTCGTGAGCGTTACTCACGAGTTCAAATTCGAGGCTCCCGATGGCAAGAAACGCGCTGCCGATGCTCTTGATAATGAGTGTGTTCAGATATTAGCAAAACACTATCCCAATAATCGGGCTAATGCGTTCTTGGATTGGTTTACATATAGCGATAATACTATAGATGGACAAAGTCGAAAGAAGGCATATACTCTATGGGAAAGCAATCTTGTTGCAGACAGAGATGTCGGTAAGGTAAAATCACGTAACATCACGTTGCCGTAGGGATACCCGAACCATCGTATTTTTGTCGGGTATTCAAAAACAAA
>CAYXMV010000136.1:0-3039 GCA_964466235.1 uncultured Muribaculaceae bacterium
ACGCCATCGGCCTCACCGAGCACACGAGGCTTGATGCTGACCATATCGGCACCAACTCTAAGAAGGAACGACGGAGTCTTGTATGCAATAGCAGCATACATCTCCGGTGTAAGACCATACTTCATATATATAGGTGAAGCACCTGCCGGGCCGGATGACTGATACTGCATCTGCCAGATCGCAGCTCCGGAAACCACCCAATGGTCACCGAGAGCAGCATCCATCTGAACGAGAGGTGTTCTCGAGAAAGGTCCGAAAGGGGCTCCGACCTCAAGACTGAAGAGGTGAGGATGATCTGCAGCCATAGGATGCCATGCCTGGCCGATCTTGAGACCTACAGAAGCTTTCTGCTCCCTGCCCATCGGAAGATCCTTCCATGTAAGGATCGCGTATGCCTGACGCAGTCTCGCCTGGGCAGTGCCGCCTATCTTGGAATTGCTCGGAAAATAAGATGAAGCATCCGCCCCCGATGCAGAGGAGAGTCCGGCATAGAAGTCGCCTTCCACTTTCGCACCGAAATGAAGATTACCTATATAATATCCTGAAACATCCACTCCGACACGAGATGTCAGGGCAAGAAACCGGAATGAAGGGGTTGCATTGAGATCGACTCCATCACTCAGCTTCACATCTTTTGGAAGATAATAGAAAAGGTCACCGGTGCCGGAAACGCTTTCACGTGAATCGAATGCAAAATAATTTCTGATGAAGCCGTACATCTTGAAATGGTTCTGAAGATGTTCCTTTACTTCGGTTTTCTGGTCAGCAGTCTTGTCGGCAGCGGAAAGGGAAAATGCCCCTGCTGTGAGAAGGACTGCAATCAAGGTCAGGTAAACACGTTTCATTGTATATATTCTATTTTATTTATATTTCTCGACTCGCTATGTTCAGTCGAAATGACAAGAATCATCCGAATGACAAAAGTCAATCGTAAAGACAAAGGGCCGCTCGAAAGCGACCCCGCAAATATAATACTTTTTTTTCTGAATTAGAATCCGATAAGGATAAGCATACCGTAGCCGAGTGTGAATCCCACAACTCCGACGATGAGACCAACTACAGTCATCTGTTTCGTATCAATGATACCAGTTGAGTGTGCGAGGGCATTAGGTGGAGTAGAGATTGGAAGGCACATTGCAAGTGACGCAGAGATAGCTACACCTACGATGAGGGTCTTGAGACCGCCGACAGCGATGAATGACTCGCTTGCTGTAGGGTCATCGAGAAGCGCAGTACCTACCACTGCAAGTATAGGAACGATGAGGTTCGCTGCTGCAGAGTTCGAGATGAAGTTCGAAAGGAGGTAGCAGATGAATCCGCCAGCCAGCATAACCACGATGATGTTCCAAGATGCGAACGGTACAGCGTTGATGAGGGCAGATGCAAGACCTGTCTTGTTGAGGGCTGTTCCGAGGGCGAAACCACCGGCAACCATCCAGAGCACGCTCCAGTCGATCTCCTTGAGGTCATCCTTTGAGAACACGCCTGTCGCCGTGAACACTGCGAATGGAATGAGGGCTACGATGTTCGAGCTGATTCCGAAGATTGCCTCACCCATCCAGAGGATGATTGTAATGGCAAATGTAACGCTCACGATGATCTTGTCTCTCTTTGATGCATTGCTTGTTCCCTCGATCTTGAGTTCGATAGACTTGGTCTTGAACGGGAAGAGGAACATAAGGAGCACCCATGCGAGGAGAAGCATGATCACAACGTAAGGTACCATTCTTATCATCCAATCCATGAATGTGACAGAGATACCTGCGTTCTGAAGAGCTCCAAGAGCGATTGCATTAGGAGGTGTTCCGATAGGAGTACCCATACCGCCAAGGTTTGCAGCGATAGGAATAGCAAGTGCGAGACCTACCTTACCCTTCTCGTCTGAAGGAAGCGTTGCAAGCACAGGGGCAAGGAATGTAAGGAACATCGCCGCAGTTGCCGTGTTGCTCATGAACATCGAGAAGATACCGATGATGAAGAGGAAGCCGAGGAGAACCATCTTAGGGTTCTTGCCGAAAGGCTTGAGAAGTGCCTTCGCCAGAATCACATCAAGGCCTACCTTTGA
This sequence comes from uncultured Muribaculaceae bacterium, assembly GCA_964466235.1. Lineage (GTDB taxonomy): Bacteria > Bacteroidota > Bacteroidia > Bacteroidales > UBA932 > Cryptobacteroides. Next base: position 2,066 of record CAYXMV010000136.1, read on the forward strand.
TGCAGCGATAGCGAGGACGAATCCACCGAGGAAAAGCATGATAACAGGGTCTGCGAAAGCTGCCATGATAGACTTATAGTCAACCATTGTACCAGCGCCCTCAAAGATCATGAAGCCGAATCCCTTGTTTGAGATGGTAAGAAGCATGATGACCATTGAAACGACAGATGTTGTCCAGGTAGGGATCACCTCTATAATCCACATAAGTGCAGTGAACACGAAGATTGCGATAGTTCTCTGCATAACAGGAGTAAGGCCTTCAATGCCGAAGAATGAAGTCGGCACAGCCCACAAGAAGATTGTCAGCGCGAGGACAATGCCTAACGCGATCCAATCTTTCATTGAAAATTTTTTAGTACCCATTATTTTATTTAATTTAAAAGTGTCTTTTTTCAAAACGGGCGCAAAGTTAACCTTTATTTATAATAAAGCAACTTTTTGAATGATAAAAGTCATCCTGAACGATGGAGAATGCTTTTCACAAAGATTCTTCATTTCGTTCAGAATGACAGTATTATTGAGATCTCGAGATTTACTGAAGGGATCAGATGATGCCCTGTTCAAGCATAGCCTGTGCAACCTTCATGAAGCCGGCGATGTTGGCACCCTTCACATAGTTGATGTAGCCGTCAGCCTGAGTTCCGTACTTGACGCAAGCCTCATGGATGTTCGACATGATGGCATGAAGCTTCTCGTCAACCTCTGCAGGACTCCAGCTGATATGCATTGCGTTCTGAGTCATCTCAAGACCTGAAGTTGCTACACCACCTGCGTTGACAGCCTTGCCGGGAGCGAACATAATGCCTGCCTTCTGGAATGCCGCGATAGCCTCAGGAGTACATCCCATGTTTGAGACTTCGGCCGCAAGCCATGTTCCGTTTGCGAGGAGTTCCTCGGCATCTGCGCCTGTAAGTTCGTTCTGGAATGCGCAAGGCATCGCGATGTCGCACTTGATGCTCCATGCCTTCTTCGCA
>CAYXMV010000136.1:3049-5059 GCA_964466235.1 uncultured Muribaculaceae bacterium
GTAGAATGTTGCTGAAGGGAACTTCTCTGCAAAAGGCGCAACGACGTCGTTGTTTGAAGCGCGGAGCTCAAGCATATATGCGATCTTCTCTGCGTTCATTCCTTCCGGATCATAGATAGCTCCGTCCGGGCCTGAGATTGCAATCACCTTAGCGCCGAGCTCGGTAGCCTTCGTTGCTGCTCCCCATGCCACGTTACCGAAACCTGAGAGAGCGACGGTCTTGCCCTTGATGTCCTTTCCGGCCATCTGGAGCATGTGCTGTACGAAATAGACAGCGCCGAAACCTGTAGCCTCAGGACGGAGGATAGAACCGCCCCATGTGAGACCCTTTCCTGTGAGGACGCCTGTATTGTACTGCTGGGCGAGTTTCTTGTACATACCGTACATGAAGCCGATCTCGCGTCCTCCGACTCCGATGTCGCCTGCCGGAACGTCCTGATCAGGTCCGATTATCTTCCAGAGCTCAAGCATGAATGCCTGGCAGAAACGCATGATCTCAGCATCTGACTTTCCACGCGGATTGAAGTCCGAGCCACCCTTTCCGCCACCCATAGGGAGGGTTGTGAGGGCATTCTTGAATGTCTGCTCGAAACCGAGGAACTTCAGTATCGAGAGGTTCACAGACGGGTGGAAACGGATACCTCCCTTGTATGGACCTATTGCAGAGTTGAACTGCACACGGTAACCTGTATTTGTCTGTACTTCGCCATTATCATCAATCCATGTAACCTTGAATGTAAGGATACGCTCAGGCTCGACGATACGCTCGACGATCTTTGCAGCCTCGAATTCAGGGTGCTGATTATATACTTCTTCAATAGACTCCAATACTTCATGTACCGCCTGGAGATATTCTTTCTCGTAAGGGTACTTGGCCTGAAGCCTGGCCATCAGTTCATTAGTGTTCATTGTTTTTGTGGTATTTGGTTATTTTTCTGTCTTTGAGATCCCCGATCAAGTCGGGGATGACGTATCAGGTTTGGAACGTCATTGCCGGCTTGACCGGCAATCTATTTCACTTCCCAGGTCGAGCCGCTGCGAAGCAGGTCATCTACGCAATGTATCTTGGACTTTGCCTTCACATCTGCCACCTGATCACGCACTCCGTCATCGTATGTGGCATCCTTTACGTCGCGGATTACGCCGAGTGCCACCGGGAAATCAGGATATTTCATATCGGCAAGCATCATGTGGATACCGACATTCTCCGAATGGGCGTCGTGTACGAGGATGTCGTCCTCTGTAATCCCGTTCTCGCCGATAGTGACAACTCTGAGACCCATCCCGTCAAGCATGATTCCCTTGTCCCGGTTCTTTCCGAAGATCATCTTCTCTCCATGACGCAGAATGATGGTTCTGTCAGCACGATGTTCCCTATCAGATATGATCTTGTGGGCTCCATCATTGAATATCACGCAGTTGGTAAGCATTTCCATGACGGAGCATCCGTCGTGCCCAGCAGCTGCAAGCATGATCTCCGAAGTGAGTTTCAGCTCTGAGTCGAGACTGCGGGCGAAGAAAGTGCCCTTTGCTCCGAGTACGAGACTTCCCGGATTGAACGGGTGCTCCACCGTACCATAAGGCGAAGTCTTGGTGACTGCTCCGAAACGTGATGTGGGAGAGTACTGCCCCTTCGTAAGACCATAGATCTGATTGTTGAAGAGGATTATGTTTATATCGACGTTCCTTCTGATGGCATGGATGAAATGGTTTCCACCTATGGCAAGCGCATCACCGTCACCGCAGGCCTGCCATACGGTAAGGTCCGGATTGGCTACCTTTATACCTGTGGAAATGGCTGTCGCACGGCCATGGATACTATGGAATCCGTATGTGTTCATATAATAAGGAAGACGTGACGAACATCCGATACCGGAAACGATGACATATCTTTCCTTGCTGTAGCCTAATGCTTCCGTCACGTCAGGAAGGGCTCTCTGGAGAGCCGCGAGGACACCGTGGTCACCGCATCCGGGGCACCACCTTACTTCCTGGTCGCTTTTGAATTCC
>CAYXMV010000137.1:0-5028 GCA_964466235.1 uncultured Muribaculaceae bacterium
AAATTAGTTCATTACAGCGGTTTTATCACCCAGAATGTCCACCCCGCCGAAAAGCCAGTCTTGTCTGTCCCGTTTTGGATTCGAACGCTTACACCTCAACCCTCATAAATACAGACCTTTACAAAGGGAAAGGATTTGAAGGTTACACGCAGGTTACACTTTTCAGCACCTTAACTGCCTGTTTATCAAAGAATTTGCACATCTTTCAGTGCAAAGATGGGATTTGTCTTTGGAACACGCAAGTTAATCCGGACTTATCTTGAAGTTCTTGTTTATGTTGTTTATGTTTGCCGTTGTACTAAAAAATAACGTGCAATGAAATACATCGAAATAAAATCCGAGGGTTACACCTACCGATATGAATTTGAGCCTACGCCAAGCACTTCTGAAACATTTAATCATAACATCATAATTCCGGTGGAGCCTCGCAGCTCTGCATCCGAATCCCTCGACCTCCGTCTCGATCTGCTGTCCTGCATCTTCGGGAAGGATGAAGTTAGAAAAGCCATCAAAGAGGCAGAGGTCTAATCCAGCGGACTGGTAAATTTGCATCGGGGATAATTTGAGCAGCCTAAAAACCTGCCGTACTTTCCATTCCTTTCAACAAGTGCAGATTTGCATTGAGGACAGATGCCATTGGCGACCATCTGTCGCTTTCTCTGCTGAGTCTGCTGCACTGAGTAAGTATGAGCCTCTCGACTCTTTTCCTCTACAATGTTAGCGGAATTTATTTTATCCACGATCTTCCGAATATACTGTTCGGGAACACATGGCACATTAAACTGCTTAATTGCACTTCGAAGACTGCTCCAATTCACTACAATATGGTTTGGTGTCGTGATATTCAATTCAGCCCTATCAGAGAAAACCACTATCGGGATTATCCGGAAATCACCAAGATCAGTAAGCAGTCTCTTTATTGCTCTGATATGAGACTGATTCTGCCGAATAGGATTTCTGAACCTGTGCTGCTCACTTGACCAACCATACCATCTCTTCTTTCCAAGTAAGCTCTGCTTCCACTCTTCAGAGTTCTCATGACCGAAAATCCAGCCCTTATAATTCTTCGTTTCTATAACAAAGATGCCGTATGGAGAAACCACAACATGATCTATCTGTGTTGTCCCATACTGGGTCGGCAGCATTATATCGTTTAAAACAATGTACTCCTTGGAAAGCCAATCAAGTTTTCGGGCGACACGCCTCTCCCCAGCCTTTCCAATATTATCCGGAGAGGACATAACCACTCTCCAAACAAAAAGCCCTATAAACAAGATTACTATTAGAACGCCACCGAACATTATTCTAAATACCTAACTCCTATTCCTTGTGACTTGGCGTAAGCAATCTCGCTTCTGGTACTCTCTCCAATGTAGCCTCCTACATTGATAACGAATATCTCATCTGCCATATCGATCTTGCGTTTGTGCATATCATCCAACATAGCCTTAGTTCCTTCCTCCCACACTTCATCATCTCCACTATGACCAAACAATCCGACAGATATCACGATATTGCCTTCAAGTGTCAGTCGTTTCTGAACTTCAAGGTATTGTTCCTTAAACTTTGTGCTACCACAAAGGGTTACTACTTTATATTTGCCAACCATCCCTATCCAAGTATCATACTTCAGAAATTACTTCTGCTCCAATCTATCACGAATTGCACTAAGGATCTCTCCTTTATATGTAAAGTGATCCGTTCCGCAATAGGAATTTGACGAGGTACGCCTTTCGTCCGGAAGGAATGTCCCGACAAACGGAGAGAGTTTATAAAGTCTTCCATCATATTCAACATGGTCATCATCTGCCACTCTCACCTCAAGACCGGTATGAATAAAAGTTATCATTGAGCCTATAGGGATATTTGCCATACTGAACTTGAAGTTCGGTCTGCGTTTTCTTGATGCAGATGACACCTCGACATCCTCAACATGACATTTCTTATCTTTAAGATGCACCTCTTCAATAACAGCATCATCCAAGGTAATAGCTATATCCTTCAAGATATCTAATGCCTTTGCCGGAGGAACATTGAAAAACTCACGATTCTGACGAATTCGGAGATCGGTCAGACGGTCAATAGTCTTATGAATCAATTTCTCCACCTGTTCATACTTGACCGTATTCATGGTGGCATATATCTCAAACGGAAGAGGCACAGCCGTATTATCCAACTCCTTTGAACGGATATCCACCGGACGGGAACTCTTGCCTATCTTGACCCAATCCTCCTTAAAACTCGGATTGGTCAGAATGTAAACATAGCCTGTTTCTTTTTTCATATTATGTGGTTTTTTGATGGACTTACTATGACTTAATCCCACAGCAACTAAGAAGTTGTTTAAAATTTATTGAAAAATAATGTTATATAATCATGTAATATACTGGAAATCAGTAGGTTAATTGAAATGTATTTCGTAACTTTATGAGTACCAACCAATTAAAGCTATGGAACGATACTCAACCAACCTTACTGATAAACAGTGGCAAGTTATTGAAAAAATTATCAATCCGCAAGAAAGAAAGCGAAAACATTCCCTCAGAAACATCACGAACGCGATTCTATATCTTCTCAAGACAGGCTGTCAGTGGCGCATGATACCAAAGGACTTCGCGCCTTGGGAGAGTGTTTACTACTATTTCAGCAAGTGGAAGAACGAAGGTGTCATTGAAGAACTATTAGATAACATACGTTCACAAGTCCGCACAATGTCCGGTCGTGCGGAGAGCCCCAGCCTTGGCATCATTGATTCCCGCAGTGTCAAGACATCTCATCATGTTGATTCCGATAGAGGACTTGACGGAAATAAGAAGATCAAGGGCAGGAAACAGCATATAATAGTTGACACTCAAGGTAATCTGATGGCTGTCGCCGTACATGAAGCCAATGTTCACGATAGCAAGGGAGCACCGGAAGTCATTATCTTGCAAATTCCCTCGTCTCGCCAAAATCCTTGCGGACAGTGGCTATAGAGGGGACCTGGCGAACTGGATTCTTGACAAGTTCGGATGGGAACTGGAAGTTGTCCTCAGGCCAGATGAATGCCCGTCCAAATTCAAAGTTATCCCCAAGCGGTGGATTGTTGAAAGGTCATTCGCCTGGCTGGAAAACTTCAGAAGGCTCACAATTGACTATGAGTATCCTGCAGACACTGCCGAAACAATGGTTCAACTTGCTTTCTGTAAAATCATGCTTAACAAATTTAGTTTGATAATTCTTAAACAGCTTCTAACAATAAATCCGAATAAATCATATCGCTTCGAAGACCTTCAGGGCATCACGCTTCATATCCTCGTCGATTTCTTTCGCATCCGCTTCAGCGACTCCGTCGATGACGCGGATGTGGGCGAGGGCGCGGCTGCCTTCTTTGTGGCAGCTGAGGGCTCCGACCTGAGCCCGCCAGTGCCTGCTTGGTGATGATTGCATTCAAAAAAAGAAAAATGTATAAAAAAAAGAAAAATGTGACGAATGACGGGTACGCTGTGCCGGAAATTCCGGGGGAAGGATGTAGATTTGCCGGAAGCGGAAAAGAGGACGGAATTATGAAGATGAAGGAATTATGTATAGATGAGAGGCCGAGAGAGAAACTCATTGCGAAGGGGGCGGGAGTACTCAGCAATGCGGAACTGCTGGCCGTGATGCTGAGGACCGGGACCGGAGGAAGAAATGCCGTCGATCTTGGGAGAGAACTTATCAAAGGAGCCGGAGGGACGCTCATTGGGGTGGCTTCCATGCCGTTGGAGGTTCTGTGCGGGTTGGATGGGATCGGACCGGGGAAGGCGGCGGCTGTGGTGGCGGCGTTTGAACTGGGGAGACGGGCGTTCTTAGAGGACAGCACAGCTCAGAAACAGACTGTATCCAATCCGAAAGAGGTGTTCAGGATGATGGTTCCTCACATGAAGGCATTGGACCATGAGGAGTGCTGGGCCCTGTTTCTCAATAGGGCCAACATACTGATAGGCAAGGAGATGATGAGCAGCGGAGGGTTAGAGGCCACTGTGATGGACTGCAAGACCATAGTCCGGAGGGCAATCGAGAAGAAGGCCAGTTCGGTGATCCTCGTGCATAATCACCCTTCGGGAAGTGCAATGCCCGGATCTGCCGACATCAGGCAGACAGGGATTCTCAAGAAGGCTCTTGCCACATGTGAAATAAGCCTGATGGACCATGTCGTCGTAGGGGATGACAGTTATTATAGTTTTGCGGACGAGCAATTGTGCAGGGAAAAATTTTGACATGGCAAAAAATAAGAATATATTTGTGCTTCGAAAACAAACACACAATCCCATGAAAGTCATCAACCTTGGTGAGAAGCATTCACTTCTCAACAGCTATGTCGCGCAGATGCGTGACATCAACATACAGAAGGACAGCATGCGCTTCCGCAAGAACCTCGAGAGACTCGGCAACATCTTCGCATACGAGATCAGTCAGATGATGGAGCACAGCGTGAAGGATGTAGTCACTCCTCTCGGCATAGCCAAAGTGCCTACATACGACAACAAGGTCGTGGTCGCTACTATCCTGCGTGCCGGGCTTCCTCTCCACGAGGGCATCCTCAACTGTTTCGATGATGCACAGAACGCATTCGTTGCAGCCTACAGGAAGTATGACAAGGGCGAGGACTTCCATATCAACATCGAGTACTGCAGCACCCCAGACCTTACCGGCAAGACACTTATCCTGGCGGACACAATGCTTGCGACGGGCGCCTCTCTCGAAATCGCATACAAGAGACTCTGCGAAGAAGGTGAGCCTGCACACACCCACCTCGTCTGCCCTATCTCAAGTGCATACGCAGTGGAATACCTCAAGAAGCATCTCCCAGCCGACAAGGTAACTCTCTGGGTTGCAGCTATAGATGAAGAACTCACAAGCCACTCCTACATCGTGCCAGGTCTTGGTGACGCCGGCGATCTGGCTTATGGCATAATGACATAATTAGAAACTGTTTAAAATTTTATCATTTGACTTAACTTTCGCAAGTGCGAAAGTACCTTGTTTTTGAGACCTTTAGGTCGATAG
>CAYXMV010000138.1:0-5015 GCA_964466235.1 uncultured Muribaculaceae bacterium
AGTCTTTGGAATGTCCACGTACGCATCTTCAGAACGCACTTCACCGCCAACGACCACGAGGCCGGTGCTGCAGAATGTCTCGCATGCCACCTTGGCTTCAGGATCCTGACGGAGAAATTCGTCGAGGATTGCGTCTGAGATCCGATCCGACACTTTGTCCGGATGTCCCTCAGATACTGATTCTGATGTAAATAAGTAATTCATATTCTTCAATGTTTCCTTTATCTCATTCTGTCCGCGAGAACCCGGTTCTGGCGGAGGGGTAAAACAAAAGCCCCACAAAAATGCGGAGCCGTCACAAAAACACAAAACATTGATATGAAAGCGGTCATCAAGGCTTTGATGACCTTGTAGTCAACATTTTAGCATTTTTTCACGTGGTTGCAAGCAGCCAAATCTCTCCACATATTTCGTTTTCGGGCGGCAAAGATAGTCAAAAATCCTGACATGCAAACATAATTATAAAATAAATTTAGCGGATGAGGTCTGACTCAGCTCTTATCTCTTGACTGACCGGACTGTCACACGCAGCCTTGCGGTACGGCTCGGGTAAATAAAAGCCCTAAAAATTTTCTTACATTGGCAAAATATAGTATCTTTGCACCGAAATCATAACTCCTATTAGTTCTAAAACACTATGAAACAATCAGTTAAGCAATTAATTGCCCTGTTAGGGGGGGGCAGCACTATCAATGGTCTGTGCATTCGCGCAGGTTACGACTTCCTCTATTTCAGGACGAATCTCTGACAGTGAAGGTGTAGTTGCAGGTGCAGCGGTCATTGCTGTGCACACTCCTTCCGGGACAACGTATTACTCGACCACGGACAACAACGGAGCTTACCGTATCAATGCGGTCACTCCCGGTGGTCCTTACTCAGTGAAGGTTGAGATGCTCGGTTACAGACCGGTAGAATACACAGGTGTGTATGCTCCTCTCGGTGAGATGGTTACAGTGAATGCGAAACTCGATGTCGAGGCACTCGGACTTGACGCCGCGGTATTTACTGCAGACGGAACCAATTCCGGCATGAACATCAACCGCGCCGGAGTGGGTACGTCAATCAGCGAGCAGACCATGAACTCTCTTCCTACGGTGACACGTAGCATGAATGACGTGATGAAGCTCACTCCGCAGGCATCTTCCACATCCAACGGTCTTGCGGTCGGTGGCGGTAACTATCGTTCATCATACGTGACTGTCGATGGAGCCGCATTCAACAACGCGTTCGGTATCGGTTCGAATCTCCCTGCAGGAGGTTCCCCAATCTCTCTCGACGCTCTCGAGCAGATGTCAGTGAACATCACTCCGTTTGACGTACGTCATTCAGGCTTTACAGGCGGTGCTATCAATGCCGTCACAAAGAGCGGTTCAAATGAGTGGCATGCTTCTGTATATAACTATTACAACAGCGACAAGCTCAAGGGCAAGAAGGTGGCAGGAAACGAGGTGAGTGTTTCCGAATCCCTCAACAATACTACCGGCTTCACGGTAGGTGGCCCTATCATCAAGAACAAGCTCTTCTTCTTCGCAAACTTCGAGTATGCCATGGATGTCACTCCTGGTTCAAGTTACCGCGTAAGACAGAATGAGTCTGAGGAATGGGGCGACGGTACTTCAGTAGTACGTCCTACCGAGGCTTTCATGAATGAGGTAAAGGATTATCTTGCAGCAGAGTATGGTTACGATCCAGGCCGTTATCAGGGCTACTCGCTCAGCACTCCGGACTGGAAACTCATGGCACGTGTGGACTGGAACATCAATGACAACCACAAATTCAACCTCCGTTACAGCCATACTATGAACAAGTACTCTTCGAGTCCTTCTTCATCTGTAAATCCTATCAATCCTAATCCATACGACAGGAACAAGTACGGCCGTACCTCAATGTACGCACAGTTCTTCGAGAGCTCACGCTACTATCAGGAGCAGAACTTCATGTCTCTTGCAGCCGAGCTCAACTCACGTTTCGGAAACAACGCCAGCAACATGCTCCGCGTCACATGGTCACATCAGGATGAGCCCCGCAGCTTCGTGGGCGACCTTTTCCCTACGGTAGATATTCTCCAGACGCTTGAGGACGGAACAAGAACGGTCCTCACATCGTTCGGTCCGGATCCGTTCACCTATGGCAATCTCCGTGACGTTCAGACAGTCGTGGTTACAGACGAATTCTCATATATAAATGGAATCAACAACTTCGTCGCCGGTCTCCAGTTCGAGTGGGATGACACAAAGAACGGCTACATGCAGGGCGGTGCCGGATACTATGTATATGAGTCATGGGACGATTTCAAGGCTAAAGGCAAGCCGGTGGCATTCGCGATCACTCACTCTAACCGTGATGATCTCAAGCAGGTTTATCCGAGCTTCCAGTATATGCAGGCTTCGGCTTATGTGCAGGATGAAATCACTTTCAGCGACAATTTCAAACTTACGGCAGGCCTTCGTCTCGAGATGCCTGTATATCCTTCAATCGCCGGTAACGACAACGAGGAATTTGCAGAGCTCGCAAAAGGCGAAAACTCTATCCGCGGCCTTTCAACAGCCGACATGCCTAAGGCAAGGCTCAATGTCTCACCTCGTATCGGCTTCAACTGGGACGTTCTCAAGAACCGCAACCTCATAATACGCGGAGGCTCCGGAATCTATACCGGACGTATCCCGTTCGTATGGATAGTTTCGGCAGCGGGCAACAGCAACTGCCTCCAGGCCCAGTACATCGATACTGACGGAACAGGTGCTATGACTCCTACATTCCACAATAAGCTTTCAGACATTCTCGACGACATCTATGGCGGTTCGTTCAAGGCTCAGAATCTTCCTGCGCCTACAGCGGCAACCATCATGGACAAGAATCTCAAGATGCCTACTACATGGAAATCATCTCTCGCAGTCGAGGGACGTCTCCCTGGCGGCATCAAGGCAACACTTGAGGGTATCTATAACAAGGACCTCAACGCGGTATATGTCCATAAGCTTGGCCAGAAGCAGGTTGACGGCGGCATCAAGCTTCCTGGCGAGCCTCAGGCAAGACCATCCTGGACCTCAGAAAACATAAAGAACTCTCAGGGAGGAAAGGTTATGCCTTACTACATCACCAACTCGGACAACAAGGGTTACTACTACTCAATCACTGCAATGCTCCAGAAGGATTTCAGCTTCGGCCTCTCTATGATGGCAGCATACACACGCAGTGCTTCCAAGAGTATCTCGGAGGGTATCGGAGACCAGGTGTCATCAGCTTATAACACAATGACCTATTCTTCTATGGGCTCAAATGTCGCCGAGCTCGGACACTCTGCATACGTATCGCCTAACCGTCTCATCGCGAACATCAGCTACCGTCTCCAGGAAGGTAACTTCGGTGCCACTACATTCGGTCTCTTCTATGAGGGATACAACCACTGCTATGTGGGCAACTACTCATACACAAGATATTCATACACATTGAATAACGTGACCGGTGACGGTGGTGCGAACAACCTTATCTATGTGCCGACCGAGGGCGATCTCGCTGAGATGACATTCGCTGACGATGCCAACAAGCAGGCGTTCAACAAGTTCATCGAGAACGACAGATACCTCAGCAGACATAGGGGTGAATATACTGAAAGAGGCGGCGTCGTCGCTCCTTGGCAGCACCGTTTCAACTTCAAGATCGCTCAGGACTTCGATTTCCGCATCGCTCAGAAGAAGAACACTATTCAGGTGGCTCTCGACATCAATAATGTAGGAAACCTCCTCAACAGCAACTGGGGAGCCTATGACAAGCTCAGCGGCGACCAGATCCTGAAGTACGACGCCGGAACATCAACTTATACATTCATGGAGCCTGAATGGACAAAGGTTACGACAGTAGCGTCAACCTGGGAAATGCTCCTCAGTCTCAGATGGATGTTTTAAATGAACTTTCTTTCCGGATCATGAACGGCACAACATTTGCTTAAAGTCGTGACGATTTATAAGTTTATATAAAATACAATAACAATAACATCCGTTGTCCATCCATGGTCCGGTCATATAGGCCGTCCGGCAGTTTCGCCGGACGGCTTTTTCTTGAAAAAATGTTAAAAAACGAGATTATAGGTTTTCAATACGATAAAATGTGCTATCTTTGCCGTGTTATTGTATTTTATAAACTTATAAATCGTTATGAAACAAGCAATTAAGTGTCTTATTGCTGCTTCTGTGGCAATGCTTATGAGCGTAGTTGCCTTTGCACAGGTGACTACATCTGCTCTGGGTGGACGCGTTGTTGACGCAAACGGAGAACCTGTTGTAGGAGTTGCAGTGATTGCAACCCACACACCTTCCGGTACGGTCTATGGCGTTACTACCAACGAGGCTGGTCGTTATACCATCAACGGTATGCGTTCCGGAGGCCCTTACAATGTAGAGTTTTCTTGTCTTGGTTATCAGACAGTGACCTACACTGATCTTACACTTCAGCTCGCTGAAACATCTTCACTGAATGCTACTCTCAATGAGGATGCTGAAATGCTCAGTGAGGCTATGGTAATCGGTGCAGCTGCATCAAGATTCTCTGCAGAGAAAACAGGTGCCGCAACAAACATTTCAAGTGCACAGATCACTTCTCTCCCTACAGTGAGCAGAAGCATCACAGATGTGACAAGACTGTCGCCTTATGGTGGTAACGGAATGAGCTTCGCCGGTTCAGACGGACGTACAGCGAACTTCACTGTCGATGGAGCAAACTTCAACAACAACTTCGGTCTCAGTGATGGACTGCCTGGTGGCGGCAACCCTATCTCTCTCGATGCAATTGAGGAACTCCAGGTGGTTATCTCTCCATACGACGTTCGTCAGACCAACTTTATCGGAGGTGGTGTGAACGCTATCACAAAGTCAGGTACAAACACCTTCAAGGGTACAGCATACGTATATCACCGCAACGAGAATATGCGTGGCAACCAGGTGGCAGGCGTAGAGATTGCTGGTGCACGTGACCGTGACCGCAACACCACTTACGGTTTCACTCTCGGTGGACCTATC
>CAYXMV010000139.1:0-4985 GCA_964466235.1 uncultured Muribaculaceae bacterium
GGATCGTATCCATCATACCCGGCATAGAACTGCGGGCACCTGAACGGCATGATACGAGGAGAGGATTCTCCTTGTCGCCGAACTTCATGCCCATTATCTCTTCAGTTTTCTTGAGAGCCTCAGCCACCTCGGCCTTGAGAGCATCGTTGTAACCACCGCCGAGCTCATAATATTCCGTACAGCACTCAGTAGTGATAGTGAAACCTGCCGGTACCGGAATGTTGAGAGTACACATCTCCGCAAGGTTAGCACCCTTGCCGCCGAGAAGCTCACGCATGGTACCGTTGCCCTCGGCTGTCTTGCCGCCGAAGCAATAGACTCTTTTCTTGTTATCTTCCATAAACTTCCTAAGTATTTGATTAATAATTAATAATATCATCCGAACGGCCATGAATGCGCTAAAATCGCGTTCATGGCATAAAAATCAGGCGCGAATTTACTGATTTTTCTTCATAAATCCGCAATAAAATATGCAAATATCGGCTAATCCTCACCCTCGCTCGCCTGGGCAAGCAGAGATGCCAATATACCTGCCACCTCACGGTCCGCCCCCTCTACAAATCTCACGCCTTTCGCATCAGCGGCATAACGCCCAATAGGATAGTAAGCCACATCCTGCAGCAGAAGCTGCGCATCGAAGTAATCATAGTTTTCCTCGGCCACCTGGACCAGCACTCCAGGCACCTCGCCGAAAAGTATCCTTGTGGAATCCGTAGGCTGATATGAAGCGATGAGTCCGCTGACATCGACCTCCATTCCTTCGTCACCACACATTCCGGATGCCGCCGTCGCTATTCCGCCGTCAGCGACAGTCACTCCGGCCATGATGACTCCATCCTCCACCAATTCACGCACGACCTCATAGCAGTCGATGAAATAGTCCGGATCCTGGATATCAGGAGCCTTTCCGCCATTATGTCCCTGAACCTGCGCAAGCAGAGAACCGCCGATCTTATATGTGCATGTGTCGAAAGGTACATATATTATCCTGCTCCCGGCCATAGGCCTTGCGATACGCGAACATCTGCGTTCCTCGCCTATCCACGGATGACGGCTTTCGTAAGGCTCGATCAGTTCCATGTCGGCAGCATCTTCGTCCTCATATTCCGGCAGCCATGCAAAGAACTTGACATTGCTTTCGGCATCAGTCTCGATGAAGAGATAATCCGTCATCTTCACTCCCAATCCATAAAGATAGTCGCTGGCAGTTTCCGCACTGACATAGAATGCGGCCATGTTTCCGACAGGTCTCATATTCCAGTCCCATTGAGCCCAGACACGCAGATCGCCGAGTCTGAAATGACCCTCGCTCCAAAGTCTCGAAAGAAGAGCCTTCGCTATCTGAAGCTTTGTGAAATGTTCAGGATAGAGCATCCTGAAAGGCCTTTCCGAGACAGCCGCCGCCGTAGTCTGCTCGGCATAATGACCGTTGAGCGTGCCGTCATAGACGAAAGATGTCACCGGCGGGTCAGTCGATTCGTCTATTATGTCGGTAAAACCGCCGCATACCGGCGGATCGGAGAATTCCATGCATTCGCCTAAAAGTTCAGCCGGAGTCGCATCACATTTGACTCCGTCTATTATATAGTGTGAATACAATGCAGATTCTTTTTCCGTCATAAAAGGCCGTATTTTAGGATAAAGTCTGTAAAATTAAGTATTTTTGCGCATTCAACAAACAGTTTTTTGATATGGATGTGAATTTTTCCGAGGAAAGGTATGAAGAAATGATTGCGAAACTCTTCGTGAGATTCCCTTCATTCCAGAAATCAGGCGCTGGAGCATACAAGCCGGGCACGGGCAATATGGAATTCTTTGACAGCCTCTGCGGTCACCCGCATCGCAGATACCGCATTGTTCATGTCGCCGGGACAAACGGGAAGGGTTCGGTATCGAACATGCTGGCATCTGCGATGGCCGCTTCAGGCTATAAGACAGGACTTTACACGTCACCGCACATCCTCGATTTCAGGGAAAGGATGAGAGTTGTGGATGATTCATGCACGATGATTCCGAAGGAATATGTATGGGATTTCATAAACAGATGGCAGGATAGCTTCGACCACATGGACATGTCTTTCTTCGAGATCACCACGGCAATGGCACTGAACTGGTTCGCCGACATGGAAGTTGACTGGGTCATTCTCGAAACAGGCCTCGGAGGGCGGCTGGACAGCACCAACATAGTCACTCCGGACCTCTGTGTCATAACCAATATCGGACTCGACCACTGCGACATGCTCGGCGAGACCCTTCCGGAAATAGCATTCGAGAAAGCAGGAATAATCAAGCTCGCTGTACCGGTCATAATTGGGGAAAGCCATCCTGAAACAGATCCGGTTTTCGAGCGTAAGGTGCTCTACACAAATCTTCCGGAGCCTGAATTCATGGGAAACCGTACGGCTATAATGTCCCTTCTGACATTTGCTGACAAGACGGAGCCACGACTATGGGATAGGCATGAGGAGATTCTGTCCGGAATGGACCTGCAGGGTTCATACCAGAAGATGAATCTGCGGACCGTCCTTGCAGCTGTCGGGAAGCTGCCATGCAGGGATGCTGATGAGGAGACCGTCATCGATGCCATCATACACACTGCAGCCAGGACCGACTTCCACGGAAGATGGGAAAAATTGTCGGACAATCCCTGCATAATATGTGACATCGGACACAACGAGCATGGGCTCAGACACAATTTCGCGCGACTCGCGGCGATGAAGGAGACGGGAAGCATAACCGATCTCTTGATAGTATATGGTTCGGTAGCAGACAAGGACATAGACTCTGTAGTGCATCTTTTCCCGCAGGATGCGGTCTATATCTTCACACAGGCGGATTCCCGAAGGGCTCTTCCTGCAGAAGTCATCAAGAAAAGATATATGTCACATTGTGCTGAAGCCGGACTTGAGGCTTGTGAACATCTTTGTATTCCTTCCGTTGCAGATGCGGTCAGATATGCCGTCCAAAGAGCATCAGCCGCAGACTCTCCCCTGATCTATATCGGAGGCAGCACATACATCGTTGCAGAAGCATGCGCGTCAATGCATGACAAACATCAATAACAGTCTGCAGCATTGCCTCACAATGTCGTCACTGCATAAGTCGGCCCACGTCAGGCATCACATCTCCTGATCGGCTTCATCCGCATCGTCTGCATCATCAAAACCGAAATCGGATGCGAAGCGTTCCGCTATGTCATCCGGAACATCAAAGCTGAGGTTGTCCCAGAGACTCTCCATCTGCCGGCGGTCCTTCTTGGTAGGACGTCCGGCGCCTCTGTCACGCTTGAGGAAGAATGTCTCAACAGGAGCCCTCAACTTGTCAAGCTCTTCCTGAGGAGTCAGATTCTCCGCATATCCGGGAACCAATCTGGCTCCCTGACGTTTGTCTATCAGTTCAAGTACCTTATAGGTATAGGTCACAGCGCCCTTGCGGGCAACTATGGTATCTCCGACCTTCACAAGTTTCGACGGCTTGGTATCGGCTCCGTTTACCCTTATCTTTCCGCCCTTGCACGCATCCGTAGCCTCGCTCCTGGTCTTGAACACTCTTATCGCCCAAAGATATTTGTCTATTCTCAGTTCATCCATAATCCATCAATTCATGATACAGGGCCACGGCCGAAAAAACCGAGTGGACCAGCACCGGAATGGCCATGATGTCCGCATCCGCAATCGTCGTCATCATCGTCAAAGTCCCCTTCTTCAAGCCCCTCATAATCTTCATCTTCGAGGAACGCCTCCGTCGTAGGATCAATATATTCATCCACATCTTCCGAAGGACGGGTCACCGCCTCGAGAAGCACAGTCGATCTGTCCCGCGGTACAAGGAAGAAATCCGGCATATCGGCCGGTATCAGGACAGTCTCTCCCTTTCCCAATTCATAATTGTCCATACATGCCTCGCCATCAGCATTCTCTGAAGGCACCTGTATGGATGCTGCTCCTTCAATACATACATATATGATGAAGGTTCCGAATTTCTCGGTATAGATGTGAAGCGGGTCAGTAAGATCCAGTTTCGAGACATTGAACTGAGGACTTTCAACCAAAGTCTCGACAATCTTGTCCCCATGATGGCAGTCATGTTCATGCCCGCAGTCACAGTCATGCCCATCGTGATGACGGTGTCCGCAACTGCATTCACAGTCGGAATACTCCCACAGCGGCCCTTTGCGGTAATGTCTGTCATCAAATCTGCCATAGTCGATAATATCTATCGCCTCTTCGAGGTGAAGAGGACGCGCCGTCTCAGGATTGAATTCACGTCCCCAGTCATAAAGCCTGAAAGTCATATCGGACGACTCCTGAATTTCAGCTATGAGAACACCTCCTTCAGCAGCATGCACAGTACCCGGGGTGATATGAAGGACATCTCCCTTTTTCGGACAAATCACATTCAGCACCTCTTCCACACTTCCGTCATGACATCTGTCATACAGTTCCTGAGCAGTCATATCTCTGTTGAATCCGGCATATATCTTGGCACCTGGCTTTGCATCAAGCACATACCATATCTCATTCTTCCCTAAAGCATCGTACCGCTCAGCAGAGATCTCGTCATCCGGGTGCACCTGCACGGAAAGTCTGTCATTTATGTCAAGGAACTTGACGAGAAGCGGGAACTGCCGTCCATAATAATTATATACATCCTCTCCCACAATCCTTTCAAGGTAGGTCTCCATCAGTTCGCCTATGGTATTTCCTGCAAGCCATCCGTCCTTCACTACAGAATCTTCAAATCCCATGTCGGCTATTTCCCAGCTTTCGCCGATGAGTTCGTCAGCCCCGAGCCTTGTCTCGTTGCCTTCATCATCGCATTCCACGAACTCCTTGCCCATCTGCGTCACGAGTGCATTGCCTCCCCAAGGCCTCCTGGAAGCAATCGGTATGAATTTTAAAGGATACAATCTCTTTTCCATCTATATCTCATTTAGAAACTGTTTAAATTTTTCTCCGAAAAATCATTAATTGTTGAAACTGAAT
>CAYXMV010000140.1:0-4795 GCA_964466235.1 uncultured Muribaculaceae bacterium
AGTCAAGGCCTTTCGTAAAGACATTGAAGCTAGCGAGAACAAGATAGACTCTTTTGTTTCTAATTTTGCAAGCCTCACGCTCAAACGTTCGCGGAACGCCTTTCCATTCTCAAAGACTTATGAATACGTCACAAGGCAGAAGAACCTACTCTTCATTACGATCATAGCCACCAAAAGAAGCGATTGGAAAGATCCTCAATTCAGCATCGCAGGAGCATTTCACACAGATGAAGGCATTCACGGCATCTATCTAGGAGTTCTTTCCACAGGTAATACGCTGATGAAAGGTAGTTATATATTTCCACCTCACTTTTTCAAAAGATACCGCGAACGGGTATTACAAGACGATACATTGACGTCTAAAGAAGTCCTGAAAACATTTTTCAGCAGGAACCTGTCTGTCACGGCCGTAGAGATGTGCGAATCATTCTCAAAGACATATCAGAAATATGAAAAGGACGGAGTTCCTCAATATGCAGGCAAGATGAAAGACGGCAACTGTTTTATGGAACACATCACACCATCGATTTGTGTTGTCAAAACAATAATCACCGATGATATGCTCTACGAAAGACAAGAGGGTGTATTCGGACAATTGGAAAATCTGCGACAGAAATTCGGCAGAATGGATAAGGATTTTAATCTTTCTGCGAATCCGATAGATAACAGCCTGCCTGATTTTTAAGAATACTTCTCCACCATCTCATAAAACATATCACCCATATCATCATACAGCCCCCATCCGCAATCATGGACAGTCTCTACACACTGCTCCAAACGAGACCTATATACATCAAACAGACCGGCCTTATCAATATGCTTGAGCAAAGTGCCAAAGTTGCTGATCACCGAATCATAATACGACTCCCACATATCTCCATACTCAGCTGTGAATCGGCAGGCATTCTCAACCAGGCAAAGCATAAGTTCTGCCACTGCTCCAGCAGAAGGCTTAAGTTTCTTATAATCCGAGATAGCTTTCTTGCATACGCTGAACCTTGTCTTAGGTTCACGATTTCCCGGAGGATAGAACTCATATCGGATAATCTTCATATATTCCTCCAACTTCGCATCCTCATCCGGATTCATCCAATAATCCAGATAATCCTTGGCCTCCTTCTTTACCTCATATAATTCAGCCACAAGACCTATAATCTCTGCCTTCGACATCGAAGACAATCTCTTTTTAAGCAATACCTTTGACATAAATACAACAGTTCTTACTGATACATCGCTTTCATATCATCAAGCCAATTCTCTATCGAAGGACAACCATATCCTTGACAGGCTTCAGTCTGCGACAAGTCTATCAATCCTTCTTCTAATTCATCAAATAGTTCATCCGGAAATTTCTTCAAGAAGTCACGTAGAAATTCCCAATTCGCGTCCATATTATATGTAGGATGATACATATCATCAAAATAACACCAATGCTCATCTTTCACAAAATGATAGCACAATGAATCAGTCAACTGAAGAAACATTGTCACAGCCTCCTGATACTCACCATCGTATAGATATTGCTCTATAGCATTTTCAACTGGCCCCATAAGGTGAGCCATCCACATACAGTCCGGACCAAGATTCTCCGGAGCGAACACGGAATCAATGGTTTGATTCACAGGGAAAAGGTGGTTTACAATCATTTCACTCCCTCTGCAATATCATTAAGGTAGTCCTTTATCATATCTGCCTTATCCTGAAGATCCTCACGGTAGATCAGATGAATGAAAGTCTTGTGATCTTCTCCGATAAAGACAATAGGCATATCAACAATCTGCAACTCAGGAAATTGTCTGGCACCTTTGGAATACAACAATGAGAACAAATGATTGCGATATTCCGGACTGGATATATCTCTAGATACTCTCATTCCGGGAATCTCATTCATCTCATCACAGTAATAATACAGAATCACGTGAGGATTCTCGATGAGGAACTTCCCGATCCTTTCAACAACTTTAGACAAAGTCGCAAGATCGGCCATATCTTCTCCGCATTGACGAACAAGACTCACCTCTACAATTTCCGCATCACCAAGATACCCAATAAGATCAGGAATAGCGGTTTCTGTAAACGAAGAGAGGGAAACTCTTATTTCGTTTCCCTCCTTATATGTTAGTGAAAATGATACTTCCATCAGATGTTCACACTAAATGTACACTCCTCCATCTCACGCAGTTTCGTCTGCTGAGTCAACTTCTGCTCCTTCAACTGTCCGAGGAGAGTCTCCAGCTTCTTGGAAGTCTTGGTGATTACCACCGGCTTTGTGTTTCTTTCGTTATTCATAGCAATAGTATCTGTTGCAAAGTTAATATTTTCAAACAATTACGCAAAACTATTAAGCAAAAATCATACTATCACCTCCTAAACAGCCCTCTCCTGACCTCCACAATCAGCCTCTGATAATCATCCACCCTCAATCTACAGCTATGCAGATCGAAAGCAAGCGGATCGAAATCCCCATATCCCCACACACCTTGCAACCAACCCTTCATTGACTCATACTCTTTATTCGAAGGGTCAGCCATCGTAGAAAGTAAATCCCTATATCCATACGTACCGCCACAATCATCCGGAGGGCAACAGCCCTCCCCGGAAAGGACTTCAATCTCTGGATCACCCACAACTGCATAACCAGACCTCTTACGCTTACCCAAGCAGGTTACCTTATGCTTCCATAAATCTCCGAAGTCATACACCAGTTCAAATGAAGAACCCTTCCTGCTCACAAGATCATCCACAATATACTGAAATGCATCCCGCACCTTATCCGCATCGTAAGCCAGCATATCATTATCCTCCATATTATATGGCCTCATATAATAGAATCCGTCCTTCAAAATCTCGTGCAGATGATAATTCACCCAACCCATTGCAATCACCAGCACCTCACCAAGATATCCGACATACAGATTCGACGGCACCGACACCTCGCGACACACCTTATACGGCACGCCCTGAAGTTCTACCAACAGGATATACTCATCCACCTTCTTTGCTGACGAATCATACAACGGACTCACATACGAGTCGAACGGAAACACAATATTTCTCATATATCAAGTAATTTCATAGAATATTATCGTCACAAATTTTGCAAATATTTGTGACAATTACAATGTAATGATTTTTGACACGATGGAGAGAAAAAGAAAATGCCAGTCGGCACCAAAATTGGAATAAGAAGAAAAAAAAAGCGTGGACCTAACTCATCTATTCTGGGGTCCTGAGAAAACCTGCTCGCTTGACAAGTTCTGCCCACGCTAATGCGTAGGCATTTACTGAACTTATCCGGCGCGAGCTCTTATGAAATTTCTCAGGTTTCAGGTTGACCGAATAAATAGCAAATGCTAACTATGAAAATGTTATCTCTTACCTATGTATGTCGCAAAGGTAAGAATATTTTTGAAATCAGTTACATATCTCCTCTCCTGGAACAACATCCAGCATTGAATCCACATAACTCATTTCCAGATGGAAATCCTCAGGAACTGCAATCCCTATCTCCACTAAATAATCATACACTCCAGTCCACTCTTCTCTCCCGCAGGAGAATGAGGCAACTCTCGTGATAATGTAGAAGAGTTCTGTCACACATTCCTGTCTGGCAGACTCCGCAGATGAAACATCTAGTTCCATCTCATTCAAAAGGCCGATAGCCGAATCTAACGCAAGGCACACAGCCCGGCCTTACGTCAGGATCAAGTAATCTTTTTTGTTCATTAGTCTTGATTTAAAGGTTACCAATCCCGCCGGCGGCTATAATAATGTATATACATCCAACAAAAAAAGCCTGTAAACCTTAAGATTTACAGGCAATCCTTCTGGCATTCACCATATTCCATTCACTCTTAAAGTTATTGCAAAGCTAAAAAATACGGAAATAGAATCATAAATTATCCGCCTTACAGTAACAAAACACAAAGCGCTATCAATCAAAGAAATATAGAGGTTAGGAGAATATGAATCTTACAGTCCCAATTATAGAAGAGAAACTCCCCATAACACGGAAAGCGTGAACGCTTCCTATGTATAAATACCTCGTATCTCGACATACTCTGATATAATACAAAGGGCACGCCCACGCTAAACGCAGGCGCTAATGCCCGTTGTACCCGTATCAGATTAAATATTGTCGAGATTGAGGATCGAGTCAATAGCAATAACGCAATTATCGTATGTAATGTTCTTAGTTTCTCACTTGCTGAACAATGCAAATATAAGCAAAATTCTCACAAGTACAATAAATGGCTTACCCAAAGAAAGTCCTAAGGTAAGGCAATATAATGGAATGAAAGATAAAGACTTCACACCTCCTGTATATCATCTTACCAATCAGCAAATTATACAACATGATTGTAAGGCGAATTTATTTGCACACCATATTATATATAACTAACTTTATCATTAGCAAACAACACCTTATTATATATAGTATGGACTACTTCATCCCGATCATAATTGTCCTGTTCATTCTCTCATTGGGAATGGTCATAACCTTTTTCGTCATTCTGCGCAATAACATAAAGCCTAAACCCACCCCAGCAGACACCATCAAGCCTATAGTGGACCAACTGGCTGCAATCCACAAGGATCTCGATACAATCAGGAGAAACTCTGTCAACACAGAAAGAAACATCGCTACAATAAAAAACGGCATCAACACTATAAATGCATCCCAAGTAACAGACTATTATCTTTCACAGACCCTCAGCCTAAAACGCTCCTGGGATAATCTCTCCATATACACTGGGCTTTTATCAAAAGTCCGTCACCTCAGCACTGCCGACTC
>CAYXMV010000141.1:0-4784 GCA_964466235.1 uncultured Muribaculaceae bacterium
CTCCACAGCTGTGACTCAGACTATGATGCCTGAGATTGTGGCGAGCACCCGTCCCCGTCAGGACCTCATTGCTGCTCAGGTGCTGGCGAAGGCAGGGTATTACAATTATTCTTCGCACAATGAGTTCGGGTCAGCCGTTGAGCGTGAGGTTGTGGTGGGAGTTTACCGGCTGACGATGAAGGCAAATAGTGACAATTTCCGTCAGAGCGCAATCCAGGGTGTGATGAAACGTATCAAGGCGAAGGGTGCGACTGTGGTGATTTATGAGCCTACGCTTGAGGATGGCACTACGTTCTTCGGCAGCAAGGTTGTGAATGACTTGGAGGCGTTCAAGACTCAGTGTCACGCTATCATTGCTAATCGTTATGATTCTTGCCTGGATGATATAGCCGAGAAGGTTTATACTCGTGATGTGTTTAGGAGAGATTAAAAGATCATTGAAGATATGACTTTAAAATCCATAGCAAACGCCTTCTGGCAATTCTGCAGATACCTCTTCTGGCCTCGGTGGGGCGGGAAGGAAAGACGTGAGCAGTTATAAACGACATCGGCAGTTCCATGACGGAGCTGCCGATGTCTGGTTTTAGACGGTTTTGCAAAATTCTTTATGACTTGCTGCAAGCATGAATTTGTAGAAGAAATAAAATCATTATCTTTGTCTAAAATAAATGATTATGTCTCAGGCAATAGTTAGATTCATATTAAGAGGCCAAGAAAAAGAAAGCATCTTTACTCCTGTTCGAGAAAAAGATGATATTTTTGTGCTTTATGGAAAACTGGATAATGGTGAAGAGATAAAGATACCTCTCACTATGAATAGCGAAGGTGTATTTACTTTGGATAATCAGGATATATTTGAAGAGCCTCAAGAGGTTGTTGATAGTAGATTGCTTGGTCTATCTGAAGAATGGATGGATTATACAAATCAAGGCTTCGAACTTGAAGGTGGTAATGATTGCTATACTAAACCAGGATATAGTGCAGACGATATTTTTGTAGAAAATAAGCCTTTCTCTTTGAAACAGATTGTGGACCTGATCAAAGAGGGTGACATCGAATTGAACCCAAATTTTCAGAGACATTTTATTTGGGACAATACGAGACAGAGCCGTTTGATTGAATCAATTTTTCTGGGTTTACCACTTCCATCTATTTATTTGAGCCAATATGATGACGGACGCCTTACAATCGTTGATGGACTACAAAGACTAAGTACTATAAAGCGATTCATGGATAACAAATTGCGTTTATCCAATCTTGAATATCTTCAAGACTGTAATGGTTTGACATATTCCCAATTGGGCCAAGTCCTTTCTCCTTTGCGCATCAGACGTTTTGGGCAGACTCAGATTATGTGTTTCGTCATAGATTACAGGTCCCCTAGCAGATTGAAGTATGACTTATTCAAGAGGTTGAATACGGGAGGTAAGCCTTTGAATAATCAGGAAATACGTAACTGTTTGTCGAGACCGCATCTTCAACAGGCTTTGTCAGAAATGGTCAACTCTGAATCATTCAAAAAAGCTACATCGAATAGTATCAAGAGCACTCGTATGGAAGATCAGGAGTCTGCACTGAGATTCATTTACTTTTATGATAACTATACTCCTGAAAATCCTATAGGGAATTATAACGGAAATATAGATATAACTCTCAATGATTATGTTGACATTCTCAATGAGAGAACAGATTTCAGGTTGTACATCAATGAGTTTGAAAAGGGGATGGACTATTCTTATGCTCTATTCGGCGAATACTCTTTCCGTAAGATATGTGGCAATGACTTTAGAAGCAGGAGACGTAGCCAGATCAACAAACTACTTATGTTGACAACAACTGTATTATTAGTTAAATACTCAGATATATATCTGCCGGCTATTCAGAAAGGTGTTGACTTATCAGAACCTCTTGCTGATCTGATATATAATGATCAGAACTTTTTCAATGCAATCACATGGAGTACTAATTCCAAGGGTAATTTTGAATATGTGTTCAAAACCCTAAAGACGCAATTGTTTGATAAATATATGTTGAAATGACTATTTTAGATCTTAAAATAAAAGGGTTTAAATGCTTCAGTGAGGATTCTTTTGAATTGAATAACATCACCATAATGACCGGTGCGAATTCTGCCGGAAAGAGCTCTCTTATCCAATCATTACTGCTTATGAGGCTTGCTTCCGAACATTCTACAGTCAGTTTGGAAGACTCTCGACTTGCATTAAACTTTGGTAAAGTAGATGATGTAATCAATGAGAACGCTGATGACTTAGTTGAATTTAAAATACACGAATCATCTTTCTCGTTTAAAGGTTCTGATTCTCAAGATGGAAAGAGCATTAACTTTAGAGTTAACGCGGTTACCGACATTTTTTCTGAAGGTTTCAAATATTTATCTGCTGACCGTATAGGGCCACGTTATGTCACTCCCATTTCTTCTGAAGCAGAAGATTGCGGCTGTAGAGGTGAACAGACTGCGAATGTAATAAACAATAATGCTTTTACGAAAGTTGCAGAGAAGCGTCTTTATAAGCCATTAGGCAATTTTCAGATCCAACTTGATGAGTGGCTGAGAACTATATTTCCTGATATTTCTATCAAAATAAAGCCCTCAGGAGATACTCATTGCCAACTGACTGTCAGAAGTAATGGACATTCAATGGCATCTGCTGCAACAAATGTCGGCTATGGAATCAGTTATGCTCTACCTATTGTTGTCAGTTGTCTTTTAGCCAAGGACAACAGCTGGATAGTTATTGAGAATCCTGAAGCCCATCTTCATGCTAAAGCTCAATCTAATATGGGCTTTTTTTTAGGAGTAATGGCTGCATCAGGTTTGAGACTTGTAATAGAGACTCACAGCGAACATATCGTAAATGGTATAAGGAGAGCAGCAGTGAATCCATCAACATTATTGACATATAAGGATATTAACATCTATTATATGCAATCGGAAATTAAAGGTGGAAAGGTCAAGATCTCCATAGATGAGCGTGGAAATCTTTCAGAATTTCCTGTAGATTTTTTTGATCAGTGTAGGCAAGATATGCTGGAAATCATTCAGACAGTAAGAGGGTATGGGCAATATCTTGATCATTAAAGATGGGTTAGAAACATCTTCAATACCAGAAACGAGGAGAGATCAGGCATTACTTGATTTCTTTCATATGAAAAATCAGGCAGAGCTTAGGGGACACAGTTTTTATGTATCTGAAGCAGTGTTTTTACATACATATTCTTATGGATTCTATTATCCTGGATTTGTTAATTTGACTTATGAGGAAATCCGTTCTATTCCTTCTCTAAAAGGAATAGAACAGACAACAATAGAACTACTTCAGGCTTATATGATTGAATGTCCTAATCCGGCTATAGCTGAAGCAGATTTCTCGATTTATGATATGCCACGGGCAGAATCTGGATTTTCTATCTCATTCGATTTAGGACAAGATTATATTTTTGATTTTCCTACTTATTGTGACTGGGAAAGAAGATGGAATTCACAAAATCCGGATAAAATTGAATGGAAAGATAATATGATAGAGTTTATGCCTCGGCCGGATTTGACAAAAATGATTTTAATTCGTGAAATAAATTCTCACAAATGCAGGAAAGAAGTCAAGGATATGTTGGAAGCTGGATGCAAACATACGCATATCTTTCATGATGGTATCGTTGCACGTAAGGGAACAGAGTTGAAAGCATATTTCATTAAGATTGCTCATGAAGTCCTTTTAGCAAATTACTACACTCATGAGCAGCTTCTATCGCAGATGGAATCAAAACAAACTCATTCTTCAAGGCACATCTATAGTCTCATAACAAAGTCAGGCAAAAGGCACTTTATATCTTTAGATTTTGGTCATGGAATGCTTGAGATTTGTGATGAACACGGAGTGCATATAGGGGAATACCGTATTGACGGGACATTTAATTCACCAGCTACGCCTACAACTCACTCCCTTCACTGTGTTAAGAATTGGTCAAAACATAAACCGAATTGTAAGTACTAGAAGCGACGATATGGAAAGGTAAACTTCTTATCTTACAGTGCTTTGCCAATCAGGTAGGATTGGTAGATGCAGTCTGCTGAGTCGTAGTAGAAACTGCTGTTGTAGTCGTCTATCTTGTCTGCAATCCAGGAGTTATAGACAGTGACCAGGGTTTTGATGTACTGTTTTGGATTGTCCTTGGATACGCTTATGATGAGGCGTTTATAGACCTTTGCTATGTCCCAGTGGGTAGGGACTGCAAATTTTACGTTTGTGACGTCGAAGTAGTCGTTTTCTATGTTGCACTCTTTGATGAGGTCATCTGCTACTCTTGCGATGTTGTCGCTGTGATAGATGTCTGCAAGCTTATATATCTTGCTCAGACGCTCTTCTCCGAGGGCATTGACGATGACTCTGTTCCTGTTCTTTGTTGCTCTGGCAATGTATTCTATCAGGGCGCAGAGGTAGAATAGGTCATTGTGTCTTTTTAATTCGCGTCCTGTCATTTCTTGCTTATTTTTTCAGATTCAACAAATTTCAAGCATTTCAGGGATGCTTCTGTGGCAAAGCAGATCTGATGAGTAGGGTATTTGAATTTTGCCAGTACCCAGAACTGCTCCCGTGTTATTATTCCGGCTATGAAGTCTTCTATGTAGTTGTAAATCTGGTCGTTTGCTATTGCTCCGATTACGATGTCGTAGTTGTGTGGAACGCCATTTCTGCAGTCAACAATGAAATGACAATATCACATTGAATGTACCTCCTGTAGCACTTTCGATTGTACCACTTCAG
>CAYXMV010000142.1:0-4731 GCA_964466235.1 uncultured Muribaculaceae bacterium
CAATATCATTATCTTTGCTGACTGAAACATCAACAAGGAAGCATCCGCGTGCAACGATTTCGCCGCCGATTGCATCTATTATTTCTGACAAGTTCATCATATTTGCTGTATGTGCATAAAATAAGGGGGCTGCAGCCCCCTGAACCATTCTCACGCTGCAAATGTAAGAATATTTTCAGAATAAACAAAATATTAGAACAGAAGAAGCTGAAAATCATGGAATTCAAAGCAAAAGAGATCGCAGAAATCCTCGGCGGCACTGTCGATGGCAACCCTGAGGCAACCATAACGACATTCGCCCGCATCGAAAGCGGCAGACCGGGAGCGATCTGTTTCTACGCAAATCCGAAATACGAACATTACGTCTATACCTGCAAGGCGGACATCATCATCGTGAACAAGACCTTCGAGCCGAAGGAGCCTGTGTCGGCAACCCTCGTCAGGGTCGAGGATTCATACGCAGCGGTAGCATCTCTTCTCGACTATGTGACTGCAAAGAAAAGGTCATACAGGAGATACAGGGGATGCCGCAGCCGCATACGCTGGAGCTCGAAGATAGGACGCAAGGTCTATATCGGAGACTTCGCATATATCGGACGCAAGGCAAGCATAGGCGACCTCACGAAGATCTATGAACATGTATATATCGGCGACGGAGTGAAGATAGGCTCGAAATGCATAATATATCCCGGCGTGAAGATATATCCCGGCATGGTCATCGGCGACAACGTGATCATACACTCGAACGCTGTTATAGGAGCCGACGGATTCGGATTCGCACCGCTCGAGGACGGCACCTGGAAGAAGATAGAGCACACCGGAAATGTAATCATAGAGGATGATGTGGAAATCGGTGCATGTGCATGCGTTGACAAGTCTCAGATGGGCTCGACAATAGTGAGGAAAGGCGCGAAGATCGACAATCTCTGCGTTATTGCGCACAATGTGGAGGTAGGAGCCAATACGGTGATGGCCGCACAGACAGGAATCGCAGGTTCCACAAAGATTGGAGAACACTGCATCTTTGCAGGACAGGTGGGAATCGCAGGACACATAACATTGGCAGACAACACCACTATCGGAGCGAAGTCAGGAGTCCTCGGCAACGTCAAGGAAAGCGGCAAAGTACTGATGGGCACACCGGCCTTCCCTCTCAAGGAGTTCTTGAGGAGCTACGCCATATTCAAGAACTCCGGGAAAAAGTAACTATCAGAAAGACAGCGTGATTTATTGGGTTTAATGGATTTTTTTGATTACCTTTGCGCGCTATTATGACAGGCTGTCCGGGAAGGAACGCCTTTGACAATGATTGGACAGGTAATTTAGAAAGATGCAGTTGCAACAGACAGTTAGGAAGAGCTACTCGTTTGAAGGAAAAGGACTTCACACGGGAAGAGTGGCGAAGATGACGATAAATCCGGCACCGGCCGATACAGGAATAAGATTCAGAAGGACAGACATAGGCACAGACGCCTACGTCGATGTTTTGGCTGAAAACGTCAGCTGTACAGCAAGAAGCACCACGATTTCTCACGGTGACGCTTCAGTTTCTACCATAGAACATGTACTTTCAGCGCTCACAGGCATGGGCGTTGACAACGCATTGATAGACATTGACAACGTTGAGGTACCGATTCTCGACGGAAGCGCAAAGCCCTATATCGAAGCCATCTGGAAGGATGGATTCGAGCAGCAGGACGCACCGAGAAGATATATCGAGGTAAATGAGGTCATAGAGGTGACGAACGAGAAAGGTTCCGTTGTAAGGATAGAGCCGGCTGAAGAATTCTCATACGACATACATGTGGATTTCAATTCGAGGGTGCTCGGAAAGCAGGATGCACGTTGGGATGCATCGGTGATGTATCCTGAACAGATCGGCACATGCAGGACCTTCGTGTTCTTCCATGAGCTCGAATTCCTCTTCAACAACGGACTTGTGAAAGGAGGCGACGTTGACAACGCCATTGTCATTGTCGAACATCCCGTCACCGAGGAACAGGTGGAGAGGATGTCAAAGATATTCAATGTACCGGCACTCAAGGTGCGCGAGGACGGGTATCTCAGCAATCTCACCCTCCGTTTCCCTAACGAGTGTGCCCGTCACAAGCTGCTTGACCTGATAGGTGACCTCAGGTTATGCGGCGGCTTCCTCAAGGCAAAGGTCACTGCGGTAAAGGCCGGCCACGGCATAAACACCGAGGCGGCGAAAATGATCAGACGATCAATCAGTCAGGTTTCTCCACGCGCCTCAGTATGTCGGAACGGCAGATTCGAGTGCAGCCGGGGATTCTGAACATAAATAAACGACATCATGGCAAAGATTCATCCACTCGCAACAGTGCATCCGAACGCAAAGCTCGGAGAAAATGTAGAAGTAGGACCATACGCATACATCGAGGAACACGTCGAAATAGGCGACGGCACAAAGATTCTTCCTCATGCGACAATATTCAATTATGTAAGGATGGGCAGGAACTGCACGGTTTTCCCTGGAGCAGTGATCGGCGCCATCCCTCAGGATCTCAAATTTGACGGCGAAGTCACATACGTTGAAATCGGCGACAACGTGAACATCCGCGAGTGCGCGACCATCAACCGAGGCACAAAGGCCAGCGGCAAGGGCGTGACCAAGATAGGAAACAACGTACTCATAATGTCGTATTCACACGTGGCTCACGACTGTACCGTCGGCAACAACTGCATCCTCGTAAGCTATGTAGGCATTGCCGGAGAGACGGATGTTGACGATTGGGCAACAATCGGCGGAAGCACAGTGGCACACCAGTTCTCAAGGATTGGAAAGCATGCCTTCATCGGAGGCGGATGCAAGATCAACAAGGACGTGCCGCCATACATCCTTTGCGGACGTGACCCTCTGACATACGCCGGCGTCAATATCGTAGGCCTCCGCAGAAGAGGTTTCACATCAGACCAGATACGAAACATCAAGGACATGTATGACATGATCTACAATGACGGAATGAATGTGTCCGATGCCCTTGCAAAGATCGAATCAGGTTTCCCTCAGTCAGAGGAAAGAGATACCATCATAGAGTTCATCAGAGGCTCGAAGAGAGGCATCATCAGAGGCATGGGCGGTGACACCAAAGGCAGTATAGACTGACGTGCCCAAGCTTCTGACAACAGCATATCTTCCTCCCGTCTCCTATCTCGCAGCTATTGCCGAGGAGATGGAGGGACTCAGCAACAGAAAGGACGGAGGCAGTTCGCTCGAACTGTCCCCGTCCGTCATTTATATAGAAGCCTGCGAGAACTATCAGAAACAGTCATACCGCAACCGCTGCCGATTCTATGCAGCCGACGGAGTCCAGGACCTCAATGTGCCTGTAGTCCACGAAGGCGGCACCCACAAGATTCCCATAGCAAAATTGAAGATCGACTGGTCGAAACCATGGCTGCAGCAGCACACGAGGGCGATAATCTCAGCCTACAGGACATCGGCCTACTTCGAATATTACATGGATGAATTCTTCGCCATCTATGAAGAGCGTCCGGAAAGACTGATCGACCTCAACACTTCCCTGCTCCGCTTCCTCATTGAAAAGACCGGCATTGCAGCAGATCTCCGCTTCACGGAAGAATATTCGCGGGAAGGAATCATCCGCCCCGAAGGTTCTCAGAACTCCGATGCAGCCCCTCTGCTCTGCACCGACCTGCGCGAAGCCATCCATCCGAAACGTCCCAACGGAATCCTCGCACACCTCCAGATGGAAAAGCCGTATTTCCAGGTATTTTCCCCAAAACACGGCTTTCAATCCGACCTCTCCGCCATCGACCTTCTCTTTAACGAAGGGCCTGACAGTATTCTTTATCTCAAGGCCATCTGACATACAGATTTACAACTACCCATTCCTCTATAAGCACCTGCCGGAACGATTCGGGCGTGATCTCGTTTCGCCATTGCTTCCGCTATTTGCTCAAACGATGGTTGCAAGATTCCCAAACCCAATTTTTCCTCAACTTCGGGATAACAATATATACCTTGAGCAACCCTAATTATCAAGCCTTCTTTGCAAAGCCTTGTAAGAGTTTGCCTAATAGCATCGGGTGTTCCCAAATCAACAAAATCATCGGGAAAGAAGATACTTCCTTTCTCCAAAGACAAAATTTGTTGTTCTATTTTCGATGTTACACTATTCATACAGCCTATATTTTGTCACAAAAATACGGTAATTTGTGACAACAGCAAATGTGTCTATAAAAAAGTAACAAAGGACACTTAATCTGCATCACTCTATCAGAATCTGCATCATAAAGAGTAAAAATGATGCAGATTTTTTTCTTTTATGAGGTAGAAAAGCATTAACTTTGCCCTTGACAAATAAATTAAGGCTATGCATACATTTGATTATAAGGAAACACCAAAGCAGCTATTGACACCCGACATTGTCAATATGCTGTCCTCATTGCATGAATTCAGAGGAAAGCAGGAGCTGTATATAGAAGCGGAGTCCGATGTATTGACAGCGCTGTTGGATATAGCCAAGATTCAGAGCACAAAGGCATCCAATAAGATTGAAGGTATATATACATCAGACGAACGACTGGAAGCATTGGTAATGGAAAAGGCAGAACCTCGAAACCGCTCCGAAGAGGAGATTGCAGGATATAGGGAGGTTTTGGCTACTGTCCATGACAGCTACGAGTATATCCCTATCCGTCCGAACAACATCCTGCAACTACATCGTGACCTGTATAGTTTCAGCA
>CAYXMV010000143.1:0-4703 GCA_964466235.1 uncultured Muribaculaceae bacterium
GCCTTGATTTTTATATCAACTGGCATAAAATCGGAAGATTTTATGTAAGTTTGCATCTGTCATGAATGAAAGAGATTACATACTGAAATTTTCATCATATCTTTTTTGGGATATACTTCTGGATAATTTAAGTCTGGAAGCTAATGCCTCGTATGTTGTCCAACGAGTTCTTGAGTATGGCAGGTGGAATGACTGGAAACTCCTGGTTTCATATTACGGGTTAGACAGGATAGTACATATTTCCACGAATCTCAGGACTTTGGATCCTAAAGCTCTTGGCTTTATTTCTGTAATTTCTTCTACCTCATTAGAACAGTTCAGATGCTACACTACGAAACAATCTCATCCGATACTCTAAACCTTTTCAAGCGTCTGGCTTCTTTGGACGAATTGTCTGAAGCAAGACTCGCAGGAGGTACAGCCTTGGCTCTCCAGATCGGTCACAGAAAATCTATAGATCTTGATTTCTTTGGCCATATCGACTACAGTATGGATGAATTGAAAATGGCAATGGAATCTGTGTCAGGTGATGTGCAGCCTATCAATTCAACTAAGACCATGAGGTTTTATGTCGTGGAAGGTGTAAAGATCGATGTTGTGAATTATCCATATCCATGGATAGGCGAGTCTGTAGTCGATGATGGACTTGTTCTTGCAGGAGTAGAAGATATTGCAGCCATGAAATTGGCAGCGATAACAAATAGAGGCACAAAAAAAGATTTCATTGACTTGTTTTTCCTCCTGAAAACATATTCTCTGTCACAGATGCTTGATATGTATCTCAAGAAATATTCAGGTTCTCAGTTGTTCACGGTCTTGAAAAGTCTTGTTTATTTTGTGGATGCCGAGTCGGATCCAATGCCGAACATGTTGCAGACAGTGACGTGGGAAGAAGTCAAGGCAAAGATAATAGTTTCTGTAAATGACTTTATAAGAGAATGATATACTGGTTACACCTATTTTTTTTATTTCCTCTTCTTCTTCGAATATTTCCTGCGGCGGGCACGCTGGCGATAGACCTTGCGGGTGTATTTGAGGATTACGAGTGTGATCAGTCCGGCAAAGACGATGCAGATGAGGATATAGGTCCATGCGGAAGCGTTGTCGCCCTTGACGCGGGACCACATTTTCAGAAGTGCTTCGGTGTCGGTGTCGTGCATTATTCCGCAGCGCTCCACAATATTTCTTTCCGGGTAGAGGACGGGGTTGATGCATACGCTGTCGGCCTGAGGACCGAAGAAATAGCTGACGTCTATAGGCTCGAATTCTTCCGGATCGGCCATTGCCTCAAGCACGGTCCCGCCTCCTACGGCGCTTACATATCCGGTCATGTCCATGTTCCTGACGGCATTTTCCGGCATGCACATGAAGTTGATGAAATAGTTTGCCGCCTTGACATTCTTTGCATATTTGGGAATCACCCATCCGTCAAACCAGATGGAGCTTCCTGTCTCCGGGATTGCATATCTGAGGTCCATTCCGATCTCTGCCGCCTCGTCTATGGCCCACTGTGCGTCGCCGCTCCACGAAAGGTTGATCCATGCGAGTTCCTTTGTCATCTGCTCCTTGCCGAAGTCGGCCTCCCATCCGCATACGGATTCGCGGAAGGAAAGGAGATAATCCTCCACAAGAGCTATGGATTCTGCGGAAGTGTCGTATGTGAGAGTCTCGAGATTCTTCTCGCCCGACTCGATGGCATCCTTGTTGAGAGCCACGAGGAATGATGTGTAAACATCCCTGAAAGCATCCTTCATCAGCACTTTGCCCTTGTATGCAGGGTTACGCAGGACATCCCAGCTCAGAACCTCTTCGTCCGGAATATATTTAGGATTATATATCAGTCCGACAGTTCCCCACATATAGCCCACAGAGTAGTCGCGTGCGTTCCTGCCTTCTTCCTCGATCTGTCCGAAGGTCTCGGAAATATAAGGGGCAATGTTGCCTATATAGTCCGGAGTATCGCCGAAATCCCTGTCCAGTGGCAGCAGGAGGTCATTCTTGAGCATACGCTCGATGATGTAGTCCGAAGGACATACGACGTCATAGTCCTCGTGGCCGAGTTCGATCTTCGAGAGCATGGTCTCGTTGATGTCGAAGGTCTGGTATATGATTTCCACAGGTTCGCCGGTCTGCTTTTCATACCACACCTCGAATTCGTCGAGGAGTTCTTCGTCTATGTAGTCGGCCCAGTTATAGACCTTGAGGATATGGCTGCGGTCTTCGGAGCAGCCTGCAAGCGCCATTACAAGCGCAAGGGCAAGCAGTATCTTTTTCATCAGGCGGCTTTGTTTGAGGTGCGGATCTTACGCAGGTTGATGATGATCAGCAGAATGAGTATGCCGAGGAACATGATCGTAATCATCGGACGGAGTTCAGGGGTCAGACCTCCCTTGCGGGCATCGGTGTAGATGTAGGTCGAAAGGGTGTCCAGGCCTATGGTTCCCCTCGTGAAGAATGTCACGGCGAAGTCGTCCAACGACATGGTGAATGCAAGGATGAATCCCGAGATCATTCCCGGTTTGAGCAGAGGCAGAAGCACCTTCCTCAGGGCGTAGAACGGGGTCGCGCCGAGGTCGAGGGCAGCCTCATATATGTTCGGATTCATCTGTGTCAGCTTCGGAAGCACGCTCAGCACCACGTAAGGAGTACAGAAAGTGATGTGTGCGAGAATCA
Source organism: uncultured Muribaculaceae bacterium (assembly GCA_964466235.1). Lineage (GTDB taxonomy): Bacteria > Bacteroidota > Bacteroidia > Bacteroidales > UBA932 > Cryptobacteroides. The sequence continues at coordinate 2,674 of CAYXMV010000143.1, forward strand.
CCGTCACATATCCCTGGCTTATGTGCAGAAAGACGAAAAGCAGGAAGAGGGACACACCGGTGATGATGTCCGGATTGAGCATCGGGATATTGTTGAGGAAGGTCACGGCCTGTTTGCCGCGTCCCCTCATGTTATGTATGCCTATTGCTGCCACGGTGCCGAGAAGAGTCGATACGGTGGCCGCGATGAGGGCAATCAGAAGTGTGTTTTCGATTGCATGCATCAGGGAGCCGGTACCCTGCATGTTGCCTGTGAACAGGTTGGAGTACAGTCTGGTCGAGAATCCCGTCCAGTTGCCGAGGACCTTGCTCTCGGTGAAGGAGAACACGGCGATGAACACTATAGGCGCATAGAGGACTATGAGCAGTATCCATATATAGCATTGTGCAAAAAATCTCTTCATGGCTATACGATTCCGTTGACTTCTTTCTTATTGTCCTGCAATAAGCTGGTTATACCTATGATCACGAGCATGACGAGCGAAAGTGCAGCGCCATAATTCCACATCGAAGAGTTGATGTTCTCCTGGATGATGGTTCCGAAAAGCTTTATCTTGTTGTTGGTGAGGAACTCCGAGATGGCGAAGGTGCTGACGGTAGGCATGAACACCATCATGATTCCGCTGACCACTCCAGGCATCGAAAGGGGCACCTGCACCTTCCAGAACACCTGCCATGGTGTGGCGCCGAGGTCTGATGCCGCTTCGGCGTACGACTGGTCCATCTTGTTGAGTATGTTATAGATCGGATAAATCATGAACGGCAGATAGTCATAGACCATACCGACGATCAGGGTGCCTTTGCCGAGCTGGATTCCGAGCATGTGGAAGAGTTCGGCTGTGGCGAGTGTCCTCATCAGGGCGTTGATCCACATCGGCATGATGAAGAGTACTATCGTGACCGCACTGCGGTTGAGCTTCTTGTTGGCGAGGATCCATGCTGCGGGATAGCCGAGAAGGATGCAGAGGGCTGTGTTCTCGATGGCCACCTCGAGCGAAAGGGCGAATGTTCCTATCGCGTCAGCGTCCCTGAAGAACTTCGTGAAGTTGCTGAATGTGAATCCTCCGGCCTCGTCCTGGAATGCATAGACCATGATCAGGATCAGAGGCAGGGCCACGAACAGCACAAGGAATATGGTGTAAGGCAGAGCCCAGGTGCTTCTTCTACTCATTTTCTATGATCTTGATGTCCTTAGCGGCGATGTTAATACCTACAAGGTCACCCTTGTCCCAGATGTCGTTGGTGTCAACCCAGATATGGTCTCCGCCGTCTGTCAGAATAGTCAGGTGATAGTGGTCGCCCTTGTACAGCAGGAAATGCACCAGGCCGGAAAGCATTCCGTCCTCAGGATGGTCGATGAGCTCGACCTTTGCGAACTTCACTTCCACCTTCACCTTGTCGCCTGCCGCATACTTTGTCTGAGGCCTGCACTCGAATGTCTCTTCGAGGAACTTCACATGATTCTCATCCACGATCTCGGCCTCGAAAGTGTTGCATGTCCTTTCCTTATGCATCACCTGAATGTCGGCAGGCCTGATGATGAGACCCACTTCCGAATCAGGTTCGAAGGCGTTATAGTCCTGGATCATAAGCTCATAGCCCTTGTCGGTGTCAACGAACATCTCATAGTGCACTCCCTTGAATGTGCAGGACTTTACTTTTGCTGTAAGCTGGGCTCCGTCCAGCCTGTTCATGATATAGATGTCCTCGGGACGTACAACCACATCCACGTCGGTGTTTTCTCCGAAACCTTCGTCAACGCATTCGAACTCATGGCCCACAAACTCCACAAGCCTGTCCTTGACCATCTTGCCGTTGAGGATGTTGGATTCGCCGATGAAGTCGGCCACGAATGAGTTCTGAGGTTCGTTATATATGTCTGTAGGTGTGCCGATCTGCTGGATCTTTCCCTCGTTCATCACCACGATTGTGTCCGAGAGGGTAAGCGCCTCCTCCTGGTCGTGGGTCACATAGACGAAGGTGATGCCGAGCTTGCGGTGCATCTCCTTGAGCTCTATCTGCATGTCCTTG
>CAYXMV010000144.1:0-4666 GCA_964466235.1 uncultured Muribaculaceae bacterium
GTGGAGACATTGTCGTGAGGTCTGCATGTGACCATCCGTGATTGGACATTTCATGACCTGCATCAGACATCTTCTTCACCTCGGCCCATGTCATGTGAGTGGTATCCTGCTGCGGAAGATCATGGATAGCGGCTCCGTTGAGCCAGAATGTCCCTCTCCAGCCCCTCTTCTCCAGTTCAGGTGCCGCAATAGTGAAATGCTCTTTCATGCCGTCATCGAACGTGAAGCTCAAAGCAGCCTTCCTGCCACCTTTGAATGGAGCTATTGAAATGTCGTCGATGTCTATCCGTGGGGCGCAGCCGATGACCAGTATTGCAGCGGCCGCTAAAAAAGATGCCTTCTTTATCATAATGTACCGTATAATTCTTTCAACGCCTTGTCGTTGCCGGAAGACATGAGCTCGGCCCTGAAACCCTCATTGCGGATGATGCCCTTTTCCTGCATGACTTCGAGAAGGTGGCGTGCTACGGCCGGGGCAGGGTCAATTACGTTTATCTGTCTGCACGGCACCGCTTCGGCGGCCGTCTTGGCAATGGTTCCGGAAAGGAAAGGATAGTGGGTGCATCCGAGGACAATTGTGTCGGCTCCAGCTTCGAGCAGTGGCAGCAGGCTTTTGCGCACTACCGCCTCGGCCTTGGCTCCGTGTGTCTCGCCGCTTTCGACGAGTTCCACGAATCCTTCGCCCACATGCTCCACAAAGCGTACTTCCTCGGCATATTTCCCTCTGGTGCTGAGGTATTTGTCTGCCTTCAGGGTGCCGGCGGTGGCGAGGACTCCCACCACGCCTGTCTTTGTTATGGCGGCGGCGGGCTTCACTGCCGGCTCCATCCCGATGAAAGGGAGGTCATATTCCTGCCTGAGGGTGGAGATGGCGGCAGCCGTGGCTGTGTTGCATGCCACGACGATTATGTCGGCGCCCTTGGAAATCAGCAGTCCGGTTATGCAGCGGGCCCTGTCTGTAATATATTCCTTTGACTTTTCGCCGTACGGGCAGTGGGCATTGTCGGAAAAATAGATATATCTTTCCTCAGGAAGTACCTTTCGTATTTCCCGGAATACGGACAAGCCGCCTACTCCTGAGTCAAATATTCCGATCATTTTGCAAACTTACATAAAATCTGGCATAAAATCCGAAGATTTTATGTAAGTTTGTCTGATTTATTGGAAAGAAAATGATAACAGCAGAAAACATAAAGTCCCTCCAGCAGCGTGTGGAAGTGCTCGGAAAATGCATTTCCATCGATGAAAAGCGCGCGGAGGTTGAGCAGAAACAGGAAAAGACTCTTGCGCCGGACTTCTGGGATGACCCGAAGGAGGCAGAGAAATTCCTCAAGGAAATATCGGGAGTGAAATTCTGGGTGACAGGTTTCGACAAGGTGTCATCAGGGGTAGAGGATCTGAATGTGCTCTATGATTTTGCGAAGGAGAGCATTTCGGGTGCTTCGGACGACTCTGTGACGGACGAAGAAGCGGAACTTGAACAGGCATACAAGGATGTGCTTGCGGAACTTGAGGCCTTGGAACTCAGGAATATGCTCGGTGAGGAAGGCGACAATCTCGGTGCTGTCCTCACGATAAACTCCGGAGCGGGTGGCACGGAGTCCAACGACTGGTCGTCGATGCTCATGAGAATGTATATACGCTGGGCCGAACGTAACGGCTACAAGGTGACTATAACGGATGAGCTTGAAGGCGAGGACGCCGGAATAAAGTCCGTTACAATGCAGGTGGAAGGAGACTATGCCTTCGGTTATCTCAAGGCAGAGAGCGGTGTGCACCGTCTTGTGCGCATATCGCCATTCAATGCGCAGGGAAAGCGTCAGACCACATTCTCGTCAGTCTTTGTCTATCCTCTTGTCGATGACAGCATAGAGATCGAAATCAATGCGGGAGACCTCGAATGGGATACATATCGTTCAAGCGGTGCCGGCGGACAGAATGTCAACAAGGTCGAGACCGGAGTGCGTGTAAGGCATATCCCGAGCGGAATAGTAGTGGAGAACACCGAAACAAGGTCGCAGCTGGACAACAGGCAGAACGCCCTGCGTATCCTCAAGTCGCGCCTTTATGACATCGAACTCAAGAAACGTCAGGAGAAGCAGGCTGAGCTTGAAGGCCAGAAGAAGAAGATCGAGTGGGGATCTCAGATCCGTAGCTATGTGCTGCATCCTTACAAGATGGTCAAGGATCTGCGTACCGGGCATGAAACATCGGATACTCAAGGAGTCCTGGATGGTGACCTGAATGATTTCATGAAAGTGTTCCTCATGGGTAACAGCCGATGATTGTCTTTGAGTAAAAAATATCATTCGCTTGCAACGTTCTTTCCGGAGATTGCATCTATGACACGGTAATTTTAGAAAGAACAGCAATTGAAGAGAATGAAACATTATTTTATGCTGCTGTTGATGACGGCAGCATTTTCTTTGTGCGCTTCGGCGCAGGAGCGTCATAAGGAAGGCAACGACAGGTTTTCGATAAAGGCACAGGCTTTCATGGGAGGTTACATAGACGCACCTTCCAATATAGTGGATATTGACCCCAATTCTCCGACAGGAGTGAACATAGGCATAGAATTCCCGTCTTCGCGTCAGCGCCCGTGGCAGCAGTATCTTAACGATCCCACGGTAGGACTTGGAATGACATATCTCAACTTTGGAAATGACGTCATGGGTGAGGGTATAGCGATGTATCCTTATATATTGCTCAATGCTCTGCGCACCCCTCATTTCTCGGTAAAGGTCAAGCTCGCTTCAGGACTGGTGGCCGTCAACGGACACTACAGGGCGACCGTTAATGAGGTGATTCCGAACAAGACCTTCGGCTCTTTGCTGAACGCCTATCTCAGCGGTGGACTGAACTTCGATTTCCCGATAACGCGAAATATAGCGCTCAACGCGGAACTGGGCTTCGATCACATAAGCAACGGAAGGATACAGGAGCCAAACAAGGGAGCCAATATATTATATGGTGGTGTGGGAATGATTGCGACCCTCAATCCGGGAATAGGCGAGGAGAAAAGCCCGAAGAGCTTCCCTGATCTTCCATATAAGTGGAGCCTGAATGTGACCGGTGCGGCCGGAGTGCAGAATGCCGACATGACCGACAGCCGTAAATTCCTCATATCTACATTCCATATTGGCGGAATCTATAATGTGACCAACTGGTACGGAGTCGGACTCGGAATGGATGTGTTCTATAATGGTGCGATCGGCAGCGAGACCAACAGAGGCCTTTTCTGCAGGGACCATGACTATTCTGCCACCGACAAGATGAGGGTCGGCCTGTCTTTGGACAATGAACTTCAGTTCGGAGATGTCACAGCAATGGTTGACTGGGGACTCTATCTGGTCAACCCGTCCCGTCACTTTTACGCGCGTGATCACGAGGAGTCTGGCCATGATTTCAGATTGCCTCTATTTTACAAGACGAAGGGCGCCGGCAGTCAGGAAGCCTGTCATTACATACGTTTCGGAATCAAATACCGTATCTATGACAATCTCTATATTCAGGCTCTTGCAAAGACACACCGCCATATCGCAGAGTTTATCGAGTTCGGAATAGGGTATCAGATCCCCTTCCTGCGCAAGGACAGACGCAGCGATGGCGTGGTCTTTCACCGCAGCAGGCATTGGTGGAAAAATGAATAATATTTCATATATTTGCAAGATGTGGAAAATATTAACTAAGAAACTGTTTAAAATTTCATCATTTGAAATATTATGATGAATTTTCGAGTAGATTTTTTCTGTTTTCAGAAGAGGATAGCGGTGCTATCTGACGAGGAAAAGAGGAAAAATATGCCGAAAAGGCGCATAATAGGCAAATAGATTTATTCAGTTTCAACAATTAATGATTTTTCGGAGAAAAATTTAAACAGTTTCTAATATTATACAAAATGGCTGATTTCAAATACGCACCAATGTTTCAGCTTGGCGAGGACAAGACTGAATATTACAAGATCCCGGGCTCGGAGCAGTATGTAAGCACCGGCGAATTCGAAGGACATGAGATGCTGAAGATCGCAAAGGAAGGTCTTACAGTTATGGCTAACACGGCTTTCCGTGATGTTTCCTTCATGCTTCGCCCCGAGCATAACGAGATGGTTGCAAAGATTCTTCACGACCCTGAGGCTTCGGAGAATGACAAGTATGTGGCACTGACTTTCCTCCGCAATGCAGAGGTGGCATGCAAGGGCAAGCTTCCTTTCTGCCAGGATACGGGTACGGCCATCATCCACGGCGAAAAGGGCCAGCAGGTCTGGACAGGCTGTTGCGATGAGGAAGCTCTCTCGCTCGGAGTCTATAAGACATACACGGAGGAGAATCTCCGCTACTCGCAGAATGCCCCTCTCACAATGTACGAAGAGGTCAACACTAAGTGCAACCTTCCTGCGCAGATCGACATTGAAGCCACTCATGGTGCCGAGTATCACTTCCTTTGCGTGACAAAGGGCGGTGGATCGGCAAACAAGACATATCTCTATCAGGAGACAAAGGCCATCCTGAATCCTCAGACACTCGTTCCGTTCCTCGTTGCAAAGATGAAGACCCTCGGAACGGCAGCATGTCCACCATATCACATCGCATTCGTGATCGGCGGTACTTCAGCTGAGAGAAACCTCCTTACAGTGAAGCTTGCTTCATGCAAGTATTACGACAATCTC
>CAYXMV010000145.1:0-4570 GCA_964466235.1 uncultured Muribaculaceae bacterium
ACTCGAAAATTCATCATAATATTTCAAATGATAAAATTTTAAACAGTTTCTAAAATCGTTAATTGTGCAAAGATAGTAAAAATCATTTATGGAACTTGATGCAGCACCAATTGTCTATGCTGTCATGACTTACATATTCAAGTCCGGCTGCGGATGCAGCGCCGATGAGGAGCGGCATGTCCTCGACATAGAATCCGCTGACGAACAGCAGGCCGTTGCGGTGCAGCGCTCCAGCGTATGTCTGCATGTCCTGAAGCAGAATATTGCGGTTGATGTTGGCGAGAAGCACGTCATAGCTGTTCCTCTGGAGCAGGGAGGCGTCGCCGCAGTATGTTTCCATTATCTTGCCTACCCGGTTGAGACGTGCGTTGTCGTATGCCGATATGGCCGCAACTGCGTCAATGTCAATTCCATATACGCGTGAAGCCTTCATCTTGGCGGCAAGAATCGCCAGAATGGCGGTTCCGCATCCCATGTCCATGACGACCTTCCCGCGTATGGCATCTTCATTTTCAAGCAAGGCTCGGCACATCATGTAAGTTGTCTGGTGATGGCCGGTACCGAAGGCCATCTTCGGGTCGATCGTTATGTTGAAACGTGTCTTTTTCAGTCCCTCATGGAATGAAGCCTTGATAGTGCATTTCCCGTCAACCACGATAGGGGTGAACTGGCTTTCCCACACGGCATTCCAGTTGACCGCCGGCATGAGGTCAGACGAAAATTCTACCTTGAAGCCCATTCCGTCAACACCGCTCAGCACTACTTTAAGCGCCTGAGCATCATAAAGTTCCTTCTGAATGTAACATTTGAGGAAAGGATCCTCGCTGCAGAATGATTCAAACGGAAGTCCGCAGATCTCTGCTATGACTATTTCTGCATTTTCCTCGCTGAAAGGAGTGATCTTCACCGATACTTCTATGTATTCCTGACTGTTCATGATATGATTTATTCTTCTGTTTCAAGCAATGTCTTTTCCATCTTGCCCAAGGCCTCCAGTTCCATGTCGATGGCTTCCACGTAGCCGATTTCCTTCTTGTATTCTCTTATCGCATCCTGTTCCTTGTGTTCCGCCATGGCATTGGCTACACCTTTTTCGAATATCCTGCGGATTGATTCTGCAAGGTTTATCTTCACCTCGTCGATTTCAGAAGAGAATGCCGGCACATTTACATTCTTGTATTTAGCCTTTCCGACCTTGAATTTCATGTTGTCGAAATCCGGTCCGTACAGATCAACTCCGAAACGGAACAGCATCGGGGACTTGATCATTGAAATATGGTATTTGAATGACATGTCGAGATTCTGCATGCCGCTAAGCGCCAGCGTGTATCTGTCGATTTCGAGTACGAACGGAAACACCTCGAGGGTATTGTCCTTTATCATTCCTTCGACGAGCATGGCGTCTATGCGGGCTTCGTCTATATTTTTGAATTTCAGGATCTTGGCTAATTTGTTGATTGAGGCGTCTCCGCTGATGGCCAGGTCTCTGCCTCCGATCCTGAGCACACCGTCAATGCTCGGAGTTATTATGTTCATGGCCGTGTCTAAACGTGCTGTGGCAGCCAGTTCGCAGTTTAGCAGTCCGTTGAAGGACTTGAGCATAGGCATAAGGGTATCAACCGCCGGCATCAGCGAAATGACCTTGTCAGCCGTTATGTCTGCGAAATCAAAACTGAATCCGGCCTGTATGTCCTCTTTGGAACGGGTGGCGTAGAAACCGTCGAAACTGATGTCTCCCATATTCGTGACTGCCTTTGCACCGGTTATCTGCACGCATCTGTCCTTTGCCAGCATCTGGGCTGTGAGCTGATCTATCTCAAGATCGGAATATTTTATGTTTCCGGCATCTAAAGTCAGTTTTGCGTTCACATTTGACGGAACGACTATAAGTGAGGTTGTCGTGTCATCCGGCGCGACTTCGTTTGTCACCTGCTTGAGAAATTCGGCATCACTCATCTCTCCGCTTCCCTTGAGGGATTCCGGATTGAAGTTCATTCCGGAATTATACGCTGTAAGAAGTTCTCCAGCGTCCATCCCGTCAGAGAACAGGGCTATGTCTATATTTATAGGTGCAGCCGTGCGCCCTCTGCCGCCTAATGCCCTTCTGAGCCCGGTGACAGAGCCTTTTCCCCCGATCTCGGACTTGCCCGACCTCACTCTCATGCTGTCAATGACTATCTCGTTGTTGCTGAAGCTCGCATGGAAACCTCTGAGGATGTTCCTGAGCGGGAAGTATGGCGTCATTACGATTCCCGTACGGACATCGATATGCCCGTCCATGTCCCATTCCCTGAAATATTTTGCAAGAGTCTCGTCAAGCCTGAGATCAATGTCGCGGTCACTGAAATCGTCCTCCAGTGCCCATGACGGGGTCATGCGTCCTGCTCTTTCTGCCCTCATCTTTGCCATGAGAGAGTCCCGTGGCGTATCCGGATATATGGCTGCCAGCGAATCGAGCCTTTCTTCTCTTCTCTTGCGTCTTTCCACAGAGTTCATTGCAGCTTCCGCACGGATTTCGGAATCGGTAAGGATTGCGCGGTTGGTCTCGCTTGTGAGAAATATCCTCTTGTTGACGCTCGTCAAGGTCAGGAGAGGCACTTCCTCATTGTCCCGCTTGGGAATTATCTGGAAACCGTTGCTTGTCTCGTCCAACTCTATGCTCATGGATTCGGAATCCTTGACAATGAGGTTGTCGGCTGAAAAACGTCCTCCTAAGCGTCTGACCGTACCGGATGCATTCTTCGCAGACATGGCCAGCCCTTCGCCCTTTACAGAGAAAGCGTCCTTATATGCGATGTCGGCTCCGGCCACCTTTGCGCTGATTCCGATCATGCGGTGTGATGCCGTGGTGTCTATCTTCGACCTCATTGTTTCTGGGGCTATCCTGATTTCAATGCCGTCAATGGTTGCGCTGACCGTATCCTCAGGCATCGAGATGCTCAGTTTGTCACTCAGTATATGGCCGGCAAGTTCCGACATTGAGAATGTATAAAGATCCATCTGGGACATTCTGATCTTTCCATCGACAAGAGCCGTCAGGCTGCCTGCCGCCTCTATGCCGAGGGTGTCCGGAAGGAATGTCACAAGGGTGTCGAGCGATGCAGAAAGAGATGCATCGATTCCGAATGTCGGATCCGAGCCCAGCAGATCGTCTGCACCTGCCCTTCCTTCAAGAACAAGTCCCTCTGTGCGTGCAGTAAGTCTGCTTATGTCAACCGTTATGCGATCGTCTGCATCATTGTATGCCTCAGCTTCTATGCCTACGTTTAGTGCAGCCGTTATGTCCTCATGCATGATCTCCGCCTCAGGAATGCTGAGGACGATCGAGAAAGACGGCAGTTTGCCGGTGCTGTGTATGTAGTCTCCCTGACATGCGGCGAGAAGCGACAGCCGGGCATCCGTACCCACCTTCGCCAGTTCAGGGACGAACTTCACCGCATAATTCCTGATCAGGTCATTTATCCGGAAATCGGTTATCTCCACAAAGCCTTCCACTCCTGTCCGTCCCTCATCCAATGACAGATGCATATCTACATCTATAGGGATGCCCGCTATGGAGACCCTCATGCCCTCTACGTGCATCGAAGGAACCGAATCCCTGTCCATATCTGCCGTGCCGGTAATTCTGACCGGTATTCCGGTCCTGCCGTAATTCTTCGTGAGCAGCATTGCATCTGCAGATGCATCTATGTCGATATGGTCATTATGCTCATGGAGGTGCAGTGCGTCTAACCTGAAAGCCAGAGTGTCTGCAGCTATCCTTCCTGCGACGAATATGCTGTCGAGAGTGAGTCCTATCCTGTTTCTCTGAGAGTTGCGGGTACTGAGTCTGCCGTTGAACGCCGCCCTTCCGATGTCGATCATTGCGAATACGGTGTCACGGCTGTCCGTATAGACCACATGGGGCTTGCCTGCCAGGCTGATCCTTCCGAGAACTATCTTTGGAAGGCGTTTCGTCCCTGTGGTGTCCTCCTCTTCCTCAGTGGTGGCAAAACGGAAAATATTCCAGTTCCTGTTTGCCGGGGCATAGCTGTGAGCGAATATCCTCGGCTTTGTGAGACGCATGTGCGGTATGTTCACGCTTCCGCCGGCCAGAGCAGCCAAGTTGATGCTGACGGAGAACCGCTCGAATGACATCAGGGTGTCTGCTGCCGCACCAGTTCCGTGGTAGAGCAGGTCTCCTTGTGCCCCGGCCTGCTCGAGAGCCTCGAATCTGTCTGAAGGATAGGTTATAGAGACATCATCCAGGGAGAGGCTTATGTTAGGGAACCTCCTGAACATATTCACACTGACATCGCCGAAACTGACTTCGCCATCGACGTACTCTGCAGCATATCTGTTGACGATTCCGGTGAGGACGGATGACGAAAGGATAAACTGCAGGATGACCAGCACGGCAGCCCAGATTCCTGCAGTCCAAAGGATTAAATTCAGGAGTCTGCGGAATATGCTTTTGTGGGTTTTGACGGGAGTCTTGTTCTCTATATTTTCCATTTATAATGTCTGTATAAAAGAACAAACTTACATAAAATCTTCCGATTTTATGCCAGTTGATATAAAAATCAAGGCC
>CAYXMV010000146.1:0-4401 GCA_964466235.1 uncultured Muribaculaceae bacterium
TCGAAAATTCATCATAATATTTCAAATGATAAAATTTTAAACAGTTTCTAAATCATACCGGACAATAATGAAAAACCGCCTGTTATCATGAGATAGCAGGCGGTTTTTATCAATCGTTTGTCCAACCCTGGGCCTTGATAGGAAGTTCTACTCCGTTAGGGGTGACAATGACTGCCCCGACTTCCGGTCTGGCAAGGTGGCCTATTATGTCGAATGTCTGGAAATCATGACGGAACTTGTCGTGCTTTCCGATAGGAATAGTGAAAAGAAGCCTGTAGTCTTCTCCTCCGTTGAGGGAGGCCGACATCGGATCTATATCGAGTTCCTTGCCTAATTCGAATGTTTTTCCGGCAAATGGGAGCTTGTCTATATAAATCTTTGCTCCGAGTCCGCTGTCCCTTGCAAGCCGTTTAACGGCGTCTGCAAGTCCTCTTGTAACTAAATATCCGAAGGACGGAACTATCTCTGAATCTTCCATGAGTCGGATAATTTCCGGGTTTATCTGAGGCTTGAGATATGCACCTATAAGATTCTTGTAATCATCAAGTTTAGGTTGAGCTTTTGCATCTCCGCTCTTTTCAAAGGCCCTTCTTTCCCTTTCAAGAATCTGGAATCCCATGAATGCTGCTCCGAGATTGTCCGATACGCAGATGAGGTCCATGCTCTTTGCCGCAGGGCGCCTCTTTCCCATAAGAAGGGATGTCTCCCCAGTTGACGAAACGCTGACTGTCAGTCCGTTAGGTGAAGGGATAAGATCAAGGCTGACCTTTATGTAACCGTGTTCTTTTGCTGCTGTCACAGCTCCTTCCCATAATTCCTTTATGTGCTTGAAATCAAGTTTAGAAGATATTCCGAGCCTTATGTCCATCACCTTAGGATGCGAGAATTCTGCATATAGTTCTCCGGTTACCGCAGTGGCGCATTTATAGCCGAGGTGTTTGAGCGGGAAATAAGTCAGATCAAAGTCGATACCTTCTATAAAAGTCCTTGAATGAGAGGTTATGAATCCTTTACCTGAAGTTTCAAACCAGCTGCTTCCGAAAGGCTTGTACGGCGTGCCTTCATAAAGTCTTGAGACTGCCTCGACTCTTCCGAGGTCAGCGAATGTTTCTTCTGCCATGATAAAATATTTTCCTATTCTGCAAAAGTACGATAAAATTCGTTAATTTTGTGTGTTTGTAGAATTCTGTGTAATATTATAAAACTATGAAACGAATCTTATTTTTCATTATGGCCGCCGTGACGGCAATTCCGGGTTTTGCTCAGGAGCAGGAAAAGGGTGCTGACCTTAAGGTGATGACTTATAATATCAGGATGGCTACTCTTAAGGACGGTCCCAATGCATGGATCTACAGAAAGGAAGCTTCCATTGAGATGATCAAGGATCAGAAGCCGGATGTTTTCGCTATGCAGGAGGTCATGTTCAGGCAGAAGAAGTATTTTGACATAATGTGCTATGAGGATTATCAGGGCGTAGGTGTCGGCAGGGAGAACGGAAAGAAGAAAGGTGAGCATACTACCATTCATTGGAACCAAAAGACCCTCAATATGCTCGGATGGGGTACATTGTGGCTTTCCGAGACGCCTGAGAAGCCTTCTGTAGGCTGGGATGCATGGCATCCGAGGACATTCACATGGGCTCTTCTCGAGAAGAAGGATTCAGGGAAGAAGTTCTATTTTGTGAATGTTCATCTCGACCATGCTGGAGGACAGGCACAGAAGAACGGTCTTGCACTTGCAAAGGCGAAGATGGATGAACTTAATGTCGAAGGTTATCCTGTGATCATTGTAGGCGACTTCAATGTAACGCCGTCAAACGGCATCATCTCGGACTTCAACACGAAGATGAAGAATGCCAAGCTGCATGCTGCCGAAGCCGATACCCACGAGACTTTCAACGACTGGGGAAAGAGACTCATCACTCTTGACTACATCTATTATGACGGACTGTCAAAGTGCCACAGTTTTGATGTAGTTACTGAAGAATATGCAGGAAAGACCTTGATTTCAGATCATTATCCTGTGACAGCTGAATTTACTTTTTAAGTACACTGTAGCGGATCTGCAGCTTCTTCAGCTCTTCGATGAAGTCTGCAGTCACGGCTACACGGAATTTACGGGACAGGAATTCTATATTCCATCCTTTTTCAGGATCATGGAGGAACATTGTCAACGGTGCGTTGCCTTTGTTCCTCTTTATCATCTTAACCATATCTTCTCTGAATTCTGGTGTAAGCTGGGAAGTTGAAATATAGATTGCGAATCCTTTGATGAATGTGTCGGTCACATTGCCGAGAAGCATTATCTTCCTTACCTTGAATCCGTATGGTGAAGTCTTGCCCTGAGCCCTGTCCTCGGGCTTGATGAAATATTTTTCCTCTATCTCACCTTCGATGAAGATAGCATTGTGCAACTGCATGTAGCTCATGAAGTTCTCGTGATCCTTTCCGAATAGTGCGAGCTCATAGCTTCCGCCATAATCCTCTATGACGGTCTTTGACCACGGACGGCCGTTCTTGTTGGTGAGAGTCTGCGTAGAGGTGATGAAACCTGCCACATAGACCTTCTGCTTGGTCTTTTTCATCTCACATTCGTTCACCAGTGCATCGATTTCTCCGATCTGGCATGTGGTGAAGTTCTCAAGTTCGAACTGGTATCTGTCAAGCGGATGTGACGAAAGGTACATTCCCACCAGCTCCTTTTCCATCTTGAGTTTTTCAAGAATGTCCTCATCTCCTGTCATAGCGGGAATTTCCGGTCTTTCAGGCTTGAGCTCTTCGGCATCTCCGAAGAGGGATATGCTGCTGTCCATCGCATCCTGCTTGAAAAGTTCTCCGTAGCGGAGCAGGGTGTCGATGAATATGTCTCCGCCTTTGCAAGGAAGCATGAACTGCCTTCTGCTGATATTGAAACTGTCGAATGCTCCGGCGTGTAAAAGGGACTCAAAAGCCTTTCTGTTCACTGATCCGGACATCCTCTCCACAAAGTCGAAAATATCGGCAAACAGACCGTTTTCTTTGCGTTCTGCGAGGATTGCGCGAACGATGTTGTCGCCGAATCCCTTGATTCCTCCGAGACCGAAGCGGATCTCTCCCTGCTTGTTGACCGTAAACTTAGAATCGGACTCGTTGATGTCCGGATTGAGGACCTTTATGCCGTTCTTCTTGCAGTCATCCATGATCTTCTTGATCTCATCCATGTTGGAGAGGTTCTTGGTCAGGTTGGCTGCCTGGAATTCGGCAGGGTAGTGGGCCTTGAGCCATCCGGTCTGATAGCTTACCCATGCATAGCAGGTGGCGTGGGACTTGTTGAAGGCGTAGGAGGCAAACTTTTCCCAGTCCGCCCAGATCTTCTCAAGCATGTCCTGAGGATGTCCGTTTCTTGTTCCTCCTTCGATGAACAGTCCTTTAAGGCTGTCCAGGACATCTTTCAGCTTCTTACCCATTGCCTTACGGAGTGTGTCGGCCTGGCCTCGAGTGAAGTCGGCAAGCTTGCGCGACAGAAGCATCACCTGCTCCTGATACACTGTGATTCCGTATGTATCCTGAAGGATTTCCTCCATCTCCGGAAGGTCATATACGATAGGCTGACGGCCCTGCTTTCTTTCTACGAAATCAGGGATGTAGTCCATAGGGCCCGGACGATAGAGGGCATTCATGGCTATGAGGTCCTCGAAACGTGTAGGCTGAAGCTTGATGAGCCATTCCTTCATTCCTGGAGATTCGAACTGGAACACGCTCGTGGTGTCGCCGCGGCTGTAGAGGTCATAAGTGTCCTTGTCGTCTATAGGAATCTTCTCGATGTCGAATTCAACACCCCAGCGTTTCTTTATGTTCTCCTGACATTCCTTGATTATGGAAAGGGTTCTGAGGCCGAGGAAGTCCATCTTGAGCATTCCGACCTCTTCGATGTAGTGTCCGTCGTACTGGGACACCCATACTTCTTCGCCAGTGAGCTTGTCGTTGGCGATGGAAATAGGGATGTATTCCGTGAGATTGCCTCGGCCGATGATCATCGCACAGGCATGGACACCAGTCTGGCGTATGCATCCTTCGAGTTTTCCGGCGTATTCGAGCACTTCCTTCACCTCGTCTGTACCGTTGGCCACCTCCACGCTCAATTCGCCGTATTTAAGGCAGTTGGAGAGCTTCGGCTTGAATTCCTTCTTCACTTTCTTTCCGTCCTCTTCCACGGTGGCCTCGAAAGGTCTGTCCGGGACAAGCTTTGTGAGTCTGTTGGATTCCTCTATGGACATTCGGCTCACTCTCGCCACATCCTTTATGGCGCTCTTTGCAGCCATTGTTCCGTATGTGATCACATGGGAAATATGGTCCTTTCCGTACTTTTCCTCGATATACTGGAACACGCGGTAGCGTCCGTCGTCGTCGAAGTCGATATCGA
>CAYXMV010000147.1:0-871 GCA_964466235.1 uncultured Muribaculaceae bacterium
CAAGCTTAGGCATCTGCTCTGCCCTGCCGAACTCTTCAAGCTCCACTGCGAAACGAAGAAGGAGCTTCTCTCCGTGATCCGCATAAATTATCGAGCGGCCCTTGAAGAACACCGAAGCCTTCACTTTGGATCCTTCCTGAAGGAACTCCTGCGCATGCTTCAGTTTGAACTGGAAGTCGTGCTCGTCCGTATTAGGACCGAACCTGATCTCCTTTATGACTATCTTGGCCGCATTGGCCTTCATCTCCTTGGCCTTCTTCTTCTGCTGATAGAGAAATTTCTGATAGTCAATAATCTTACATACAGGAGGATCGGCCTTAGCACTAATCTCCACCAGATCAAGTCCCTGTTCATCAGCCATCCTCATGGCAGCCGCAATAGGATAGACACCCTGCTCAGGGATGTTCTCACCTACAAGGCGTACCTGCGAGGCTGTGATTTCCTCATTGATTCTCAATCCGTCCTCGTCCTTCTTGTTGTTCATCGGCCTCTGGCCAGGACGAGCATTAGGTCTCGGACCCATTGGGCGTGGACCTGGTTTAAATGGTGCTGCGATAAAATAATCCTCCTATAAGTTAAGTTATTAATATAATCACGCTATGACAGCTGTGCCTTTATCTCATCGGTTACCAATGTGACAAAATCCTCAGCCGGCATAGATCCTGCGTCAATTCCACCCTGTCTTCTGACAGAAACCGTGCCCTCGTTCATTTCCTTCTCACCTACGATGACAAGGAACGGTATCCTCTTCATCTCACTCTCACGTATTCTCTTTCCGAGAGTTTCATTTCTATCGTCAATTGAGGCGCGAATATCGTAATTATTCAGCAAATCACAAACTTTTTTTGCATATTCCTCATATTTTTCGCTG
>CAYXMV010000147.1:881-4397 GCA_964466235.1 uncultured Muribaculaceae bacterium
TTCGCTGACAGGAACGATATTTACCTGATCCGGAGTGAGCCAGAGAGGAAGTTTTCCACCTGTGTGCTCAAGAAGCACGGCAACGAATCTCTCAAGCGATCCGAAAGGAGCGCGGTGTATCATGATAGGGCGATGCCTCTGATTGTCGCTTCCGATATACTCGAGTTCGAAACGTTCAGGAAGGTTGTAGTCAACCTGAATAGTACCGAGCTGCCACTTTCTTCCGATGGCATCCTTCACCATAAAGTCAAGCTTAGGACCATAGAATGCAGCCTCTCCGTACTCTACAACAGTCTTGAGTCCCTTTTCCTCAGCCGCCTCAATGATTGCAGCCTCAGCCTTTGCCCAATTCTCGTCAGATCCAATATATTTAGACTTGTTTTCAGGGTCACGGAGCGATACCTGCGCGATGTACTCGCTGAAGTTCAATGTCTTGAACACATAGAGGATAATGTCGATCACCTTGCAGAACTCCTCCTTGATCTGATCCGGACGGCAGAACAGGTGGGCATCATCCTGAGTGAAGCTGCGCACGCGGGTAAGTCCATGGAGCTCACCGCTCTGCTCATAACGATATACTGTACCGAACTCTGCAAGCCTGAGAGGAAGTTCCTTGTATGAACGAGGCTTAGACCTGTATATCTCACAGTGATGAGGACAGTTCATAGGCTTGAGGAGATATTCCTCGCCCTCCTGAGGTGTGTGGATAGGCTGGAATGAATCCTTGCCGTATTTTGCATAGTGACCTGAGGTCACATAGAGGTCCTTGTTTCCGATGTGAGGTGTGATGACAGGAAGATAGCCATAAGACTTCTGGAGCTTTCTGAGGAACTGCTCAAGACGCTCACGAAGTGCAGCACCCTTAGGGAGCCACAGAGGAAGCCCCTGACCTACTCTCTGAGAGAATGTGAAAAGTTCCATCTCCTTGCCTATCTTTCTATGGTCGCGCTTCTTCGCTTCTTCCATCATCACGATATACTCGTCAAGAAGAGACTTCTTAGGGAATGTCACACCATATACGCGGGTAAGCATAGGACGCTTCTCGTCTCCCCTCCAGTAAGCACCTGCGATGGCAGTCAGCTTCACGGCCTTGATCACTGACGTATCCTTGAGATGCGGTCCGCGACAGAGATCTGTGAAGTCACCGTTGGTGTAGAATGTGATAGTTCCGTCCTCGAGTTCGCTGATAAGTTCGCACTTGTACTCGTCCCCCTTTTCGGTGAATGTCTTGAGTGCATCAGCCTTGGATACCTCAGTCCTCACGAAAGGGTTCTTCTGACGGGCAAGTTCTATCATCTTGTCCTCGATAGCCTTGAGGTCAGCCTCCACCAGAGTCTTTTCACCGAAATCCACATCATAATAGAAGCCGGTCTCGATTGCAGGTCCGATACCGAACTTCACTCCCGGATAGAGAGCTTCGAGAGCCGCAGCAAGGAGATGAGAGGACGAATGCCAGAACACATGTTTCGCCTCCGCATCCTCCCATTTGTGGAGACGGAGAGAAGCATTCTCCGTTATTGGGCGGGTCACATCATATATCGAACCTTTTCCTGTCGTGTCAGACGCCGTCACAACTGTTGCGGCCATAACTTCGGCCGCAAGCTTAGGACTGATACTCTGTGCAATGTCAAAGGCTGAGACTCCGCTTTCGTACTGTCTCACGCTGCCGTCAGGAAATGTAATGTCAATCATATCTTTATACTTTTTTATAATATGGTTCAAGACTTGGTCATACAATCATGCAAAGGTATGAATTTTTTTCTATCTTTGCATAAATAAAATAGACGAATATGGAACAAAATGCTATCCGTAGGAACATGTGGGACACTGCCGGCAAAGCCGGTCTGATCCTCGGCCTTATTTCTTCGGCCTATCTCTTCTTGAATCAATGGGCATCAGGGGCAGAAATGCCAGCATTTCTCAGCGTACTCCTGAACATTGTCCTCTGGGTAACTAAATTCGGCGGATGCATAATGGTCATGATGATATTCATGAAGAAGTTCGTCGCAGAGAATCCTGAGGCCGACAATTCAAAGTCATTCCATTTCGGCATGGCTACGGCCATACTTTCCGCCCTCGTTTACTCAGCCGTCTCATTCGCGAATGTAGCATTCATTTCAGCTGATTTCTTTGCGGAGCAGATGGATACTGTCATGCAGGCATACGCGCAGTTCATGGATTCGAACACAATGTCTCAGATGGACAACATGCTTGCAAAGATGCCTCAGATAACGTTCTTCAGCAATCTCATATACTGCTTCCTCTACGGAACAGTACTTTCACTGATCCTTTCGCGCAACATACCGAGCAGGAATCCGTTTGCTGACAACAGACCTGAAGAGCAGTAATCATGGACTACAGCAAAGACATTTCCATCGTAATATCGCTCTTCAATGAAGAGGAGTCGCTTCCTGAACTCGTGAGTTGGATCCGAAAGGTGATGGCACGCGAGAAGTTCAGCTACGAAATCATAATGGTAGATGACGGAAGCACAGACTCGTCATGGTCTGTAGTAAAGAAGCTCTCCAGCGAAGATTCAGACATCAGAGGCATATCATTCAGACGAAATTACGGCAAATCCGCCGCCTTGTTCCATGGTTTCAAAGCTGCGGAAGGCAGGGTTGTAATAACAATGGATGCCGACCTGCAGGATTCCCCTGACGAAATTCCCGAATTATACAGAATGGTCGTGGAAGACGGATACGACATAGTGTCCGGATGGAAAAAGCAGAGATTCGACAACAGACTCACGAAAAATCTTCCTTCAAAACTATATAACGCGACAGCACGAAAGATCACAGGTATCAGATTACACGACATGAACTGCGGGCTCAAGGCCTACAGGAATGAAGTCGTGAAGAACATCGAAGTCTATGGCGAGATGCACAGATATATCCCTTATCTGGCAAAGAATGCCGGTTTCGGCCGCATAACTGAAAAGCCTGTACAGCATCAGAAGAGGAAATATGGAGTCAGCAAATTCGGGCTCGAAAGGTTCGTGAACGGTTTTCTGGATCTGCTTTCGCTCTGGTTCCTGAGCACCTTCGGCAAAAAGCCAATGCATTTCTTCGGATTCACAGGAATACTGATGTTTCTGGCCGGCGGCATACTCGCAGTCTGGATAATAGTGGAGAAGCTGATTCAGCAGGCCCAGGGACTCGAGTTTCGACCAGTTACCGACCAGCCTCTCTTCTATCTTGCCCTTGTGGCCGTCCTGCTCGGTTTCCAACTGTTCCTGACTGGATTCCTCGGAGAACTGATTTCCCGCAACAGTCAGAACCGCAATCAATACAACATCCGCGAAGAATTCTGACACATAAGAAACTTATAACATACCGTGGTGACATGCGATCTGGTTCCTTGTAACCACGGTATTATTTTTTTGATAATGACATAAACTATTGTTGCATGAAAGGAAAATTTGCGATAGCATTATCCTCATAGGAGCCACAGAAAGCGATAAATCCGCAGCCGCATTTATATGCGAAAACACCCCGTCATCGAAGGATGACAGGG
>CAYXMV010000148.1:0-4315 GCA_964466235.1 uncultured Muribaculaceae bacterium
GGGCTGCAAATATACGAATAATTTTTTATTTATCAACAAAAATATTGTTTTTCAATGCTTTGGACTGTTGATAACCCATTCCCCACCAGCCCGCTCTCCCCTCTCGAAGCATCACAACAAGGTTTCTCCACCAGAAACTGGAATTCAATGGACAAGTCGCAGTTTTCGATGGGTTTATCCATGGAAACAGGCCTTATCATGGAGAAGCCGTTGTTTTTGAAGCGTTTGTCCATCAAATAAGGGGATTTCATGGAATTTTTGTATATTTGGGAGTTGGGAGATTCCCGGGCAGGGAATGAAGGGAGGGTTTACACAAAATAACGCTGACCATGAATACCGACCGCAAATGGGTTGTCGTCCGGATAGACGGAAAGATAGCCGCCATCTCTACCGATTACAGGCTGCTGGCCGAAATTTCTGCAAGAATTGCCGGGGAGGGACAGAGCAAGAAGGGAAAGGGCAGTGCAGCAGTGCAATATGAAAGGATAACCGCCGAGAGCGTTGCCTTCGGTGATGTCTGGGAGATGCGCAGGAGCATCGGGTGGGATGACCTGATGCTGTTCGGGACCGATTTCCAGAAACGCGTATGGAAGAAGCTTTGGGAACTTACCCACACGGACGGAATGGGGAACGCCAGGGCCTTGAATGCCCAGAAGGGAGGAATGGAGAAGGATAGTGCAAATGTCCGCACGGAAGATGACGGGAAGCCCCGCCTGATATGCTACAGCGACTTTGCCGAACTCTGCGAAAACCGCGCTGGAGTACGGGCTGTAGCCCATGCGATAGGCCTGAACCCCGTTTCGGTGATAATCCCTTGCCATCTTGTAATCCCGAAGGAGTCCATCGACCGCATACGCGAGACAAGACGGAAAGCAGAGACCACCATATTCAAAGGCGATGACCTCTGCATTGAAAGCGTCGTGATGGATCCGGCTATCGATTTCGGGAACTATGCTCTCGGCAGAGAACTGAAACGCAGCCTGATACGACTCGAACTCTTCGGGAACTGATGCAGGAAAGCTTCTGAGGGTACGTCAATTCTTGAGATAATATGTAACGGAAGTGACCACACGCACCTTCTTTATATAAGGAGTATTGCTGTCGCGGTTTCCTATGGTGAACGTACCTTGGTTTGCGGTCTTTATCTTTCCGAGCCTGCTGCCTGAATCCTTCGCAAATTTCTGTGCAGCCTCACGGGCGTTCTGAGTCGCTTCCTCTATCATTGCCGGCTTGATCTCATTCAGTCCCTCATACTGGAACTCCACAGGATTTTCCCATTCGTTGCCCCCTATCACAAGCCCTTTCTTAAGAAGGTCAGCCTGTTTCGACATGAGTTTCAGGACAGCATCCACGTCGCCGGTACATACGGTGACTACATTCTTCGCTATATAACGGAACGCCCTGTCATTGGATCCGTATTCATTTGCATACTTATCAGATATGACCGGAACCGAAACCGTTATGTCCGAAGCCTCTATTCCCCCATCCTTAAGAAAGGATATGATGGTGGCGTTATTGCGGTCCGTCTGTTCATATACAGACGAAATGTCATCAGACATGACACGATAGACAATCGGCCAGATGACTTTATCGGCTTTCACCTCCTTTTCGCAGAGTCCTTTCACATTTACAATCCGGTCATAAGACCTGAACGTGCTGACAGCCCTCGGAATCATCAGACCGAGAACGACAAGGCCCGTCATGATGCACAGGCCGCTGAAGAAATTACCTTTATCCATAAAAACTGTTTTGGTTCAGACAGCACCGGCAGCAAAAATCCCGCCATACGGCCGTCTTGTCCACCGGCCACAAGGGCTGCTCCTCCATGGGCTATATATCAACAAAAAAGTCGTCTCTGTAAGAGAACGACTGCATATATAATTGTACCACGTCTGGTTATTTCTTCATAATTAAAGTCAGCATTTCTGCTGACTTCTTGGAGCGGAAAACGAGACTCGAACTCGCGACCCCAACCTTGGCAAGGTTGTGCTCTACCAACTGAGCTATTTCCGCAAATACCCTCACTTTTCGTTTGGGATTGCAAAGGTACGAACATTTTTTAAACTTCCAAACTTTTTCATGAAATTTTTCAAAAATTCACAAAATTTGACTAAATTTGTAATCGACCCAAATGAACAAAGCTATGAAAACCATGAAAAGAATCTGCACCATCATCCTGATGATGACAATCACAGGTACATTTCTGTACGCTCAGACAGACTCCAGGATGTCCCGCAAAGAGAAAAGGGAGACAAGGAGAGAAGCAAGGATCCTTGAAAAAGCAATAAGGGATTCCCTCAAGATACCCGGATACCAGGATGAAGAAATATATATCGGGTACGGTACCGTCAAGCGCCGCCAGCTCTCATCATCCGTATCAAAAGTCAATGTGGAAGGCAACGACATCGGATCATACAGCAACATCGCCGAATACCTCATGGGGAAGGTACCCGGCCTGACTGTCTTTCATGACGGGACCGGATATAAATACATGATACGCGGAGTCAGTTCCATTTACGGCTCCACCGACCCGCTTTTCCTTGTTGACGGCGTGGAGACCGAGAACATCGACAACATCAATCCACGCGACATAAGGTCAGTCGAAGTCATCAAAGACGGCTCTGCAGCGATCTATGGAACACGGGGAGCCAACGGAGTCATCATGATAACCACCAAAAGATAGGAACATCCGGATCAATGCTCACAATCTTGAAGACAGTTTCAGATACAGAATTCTGAACCGGCCTGATTTCCTCCATAAGAAACTGAGGAAGCGCCACTCCTTGCTTTTCATGGAGACTGCCCGCCCTGAAGGCCTCACGACAGCCTCCACCTTACCCACGACATCGGAACAGAGGCACTCTTCTGCGGCCACGATGCAACCGTCACCCTGCGTGTACAGGCGGTCACCGTCAATCCTTATGATACGATGCAGAAGATGCCTGTCTCCATATCTGAACAGCACTATATCCATCTGGCGGAGATCCTCTTTTCTGCAAGGATGCAATATTATTTCATCAAGGCCGTCACGCAACAGAGGATACATGGAATTACCTTTCAGACGGAATTTTACGGAACGTCCTTCGGACATTTCGTATTCCACCCATGAGAAGAAAAGGCCGTTGGGAATCCGCATCATATCGAATCCGGGAAAAATGTTCTGTATGAAAGGACAACGGCAGATCTGTCAGGCAGACAGGCCAAATGATAAAACGGGACGGCAGCTATCAGTTTGTCAAGAAAGCTGACGATATGCTCGTACAGCCCATTGTCATAAGCAAATTCAGGAGGACATGACGGATGTATGGCTCCGAATGCCTGCAATACAGACAGTTTCCTTATCTGATTGAGCGGAGCCTGCGACAGGCGTACGCATCCAGCCAATTCATACCGTTCCTGCCTATAGCAAGGTGTCTTGCCGCTCCAAGGACTGCCATAGACCCAGAACTTGCCGTCTTCCATACGCAGGACAGGGCTGTCATCGTTCAGAAGAAATGAACCTTCGACATGTTCCCGCCATAAACGTGTATGCGTACTCTTCCCTGTGCCGCTCTCGCCGAGAAACAATACGGCCCTGCCATTATGGACGATGCAGCTGCTGTGAACGGCTACGGTATCATGGGAAAGTGTCATCAGGCCATAGCCCACCCATAAGGCAAAACGGCATAGGCGCAGCTCATGATTGCCGCACATCTGCACTTCACCCGTACCGGAAAAGCTCCACATATATAAAGCTTCGGCGTTTTCAGGCCACAGGACAAGCATGAATCCGCCATCAATGCTTCCGAAACAGCCTGCAACATCTTCATAAATGAAACGATACTGAGCATTTTCCATTTCGGGGATGTCCCTGCCCTCAACGAATGAGAATGAAGCGTCACCATCGGCAACTTCAAAAGGTCTGAAGCCGTTTATCCGCTCCACGGCCTTATACAACCGTTCCCCCGACACACAGAAACGGTGTCCGGCCACCTGATATGTATATCCGCACATCATTCGATTACAGCGCATTTCTTCAACGAACTCACCCATTGTCCGGCATCCCGCAGTGCCTGATCATCACTTATACCGTATGTTTCCGAAAGAAAATCCGCAGCATCTTCCAATGTAAATTCCTTTCCGTAAAGATGTTCATACAGCAGCTGCGCCGAACTGTTCAAGGATATGATGCGGGTCATATCCGTGCCTGCCACGCCCTGATTCACCACAATTGCTTCACCGGCAATCTTACGAAGCTTAAAATTGGGATTGATTCTCATTTTAGTTATGGTAAAAGAGTGAGTCCATTGCCGGAACCCACTCTTCTTTAAATACA
>CAYXMV010000149.1:0-4309 GCA_964466235.1 uncultured Muribaculaceae bacterium
CGGCCATAATATCTATCAGGCGTTTACGAGCCTCAACGCTGGCCCATGCGACATGAGGAGCCAGACGCATACGCTCCGGATGCTTCATCTTGAGATAAGGATGATCTTCCGGTATTGGCTCCTGCACGAACACATCCACTCCTGCACCGGCAATAATTCCGTTGTCAACAGCATCCGCAAGGTCTGCTTCCCTCACCACAGCCCCTCTGCCTACATTCACAAGATATGCTGTAGGCTTCATCATCTCAAGCTCTCTCCGTCCTATCAGATCTTTCGTACGTTCATTCAGAGGAGCATGAATCGAGACAATGTCAGATTTCCTGAGAAGCTGGTCGAGAGGAAGGCATTCATACTCCTTGCAATGCCCTGTACCTGAAGTAGAAAAGTAGCACACCTCCATGCCGAAAGCCTCTGCAATCTTCGCCACTCTGCTGCCGATATTTCCCATTCCGATTATGCCGATCGTCTTGCCGGCAAGCTCACACCAGTTCCAGTTCGGATCCGTGAACATACCGCTACGTGAATAGCTGCCCGACTTTACGCTATCGTCAAAATAAGGAGCTCCTCCCGCAAGCGACAGAATATGCATGAATGTCGCCTGAGCGACGGAGTCTGTGGAATATCCTACCGCATTCCTGACCGGAATCCCTTTGGAAGCGGCGTATCCGACATCGATATTGTTGACCCCTGTGGCCGCTATGCATATAAGTTTGAGAGCCGGAGCGGAATCTATCAGCTGCCTGTCCACCAAGACCTTATTTATCAAGAGTACATCAGCATCCTTAACTCTTTCCATAGCCTCTTCGGCTGTTGAATTCTGATAGACAGTGAGTTCTCCCAGTCTTTCGAACGGCTCAAAAGACACATTGCCCATAGTTGCGGCATCAAGGAATACTATTTTCATATCATTACAAGATTATATTTTCCCGTAAAGATAGTTTTTCCCGAGAACTTTACCAACGAAAAAAAGCCCAGTTCAAACTGAGCTTTTTTCGTGTGCGCATGATAGGAGTCGAACCTACACGCCGTGAAGCACTCGCACCTGAAACGAGCGTGTCTACCATTTCACCACATGCGCGTTAAAGTGACGACAAAGATAGGAAATCTTTTTCAAACCGCAAGCGGCAAAATGGCACCATCTGAAAAAATCAGATTATCACGTCATAAATATGTTCGCTGTTCCACTCCACTATCTCAAGAGCGACCTCTGTCAGAGAATAATCCAGCATGACAGTCACGTCATCAAGCTCCGGTGCCGTCCAGTCATATCCGCCGGCAATGACCGACTCCCCAATAGCAAAGGTCTTGACCGATTCTGTCCCGTCATCGACTTCGAGAATCAGAGATGAATCCAGCTGGCGGGGAAGCACGACATGACACAGGCCGGAAGTGTCCGGGAATGCCCTGCATGAAAAATCCCCCACAGAAGGCTTGAAATCACGTCCATATCCGTTAACCTTCCCCTTGACTGTAAGAATGAAGGGATAATCCTCCCCTTCCTCCACCTGCACGGTAAGGACACAATGATTTTTTCTCAACACGACCTTCTCCTCTACAAGTTCACAATCCGCATCAGGCTGCGAAACATGCAGGAATACCCGGGGACATTCTTCCCCGTAAGGTATTGTGACCGACATATCAGTGCCCAGACAATGACCGGCACCGGCCCATGCATAGACAGAAAGCTGCGAACGGGGGACCGTAACCATATAGCTTTCAAAGCCGGAAACATCTATCCGATCTGAATAATCAAAGCCCTCATCAGATCTCATCAACAGATCCGCAGACCTTACTACAGATGTATCGACATCACTGAAATCGAGCACAAGCCTGCACGGACACGCTGTCCGGTCCTCTTTGATGCATCCCGCAAGCAAGCATACAGACAGCATCGAAGTCAGTATGGCAGCATTTATCTTCATGGCCGACGCATCATATTGTCTCATTGACAGTCTTGCCGTCAGACCATGGCTGCACGTCAACCGTAAAGCTTGCCGTCACACTGTCAACAGGTTTGTCCGGAGAAGACGATCCCGGCCTTGTAATCTTCAGCCTGACATCGTAAGCAGTATTGGATTTCAGGCCTTCCTTGAGACTTACGGGATAATAATAAAGCTTTCCTCCAAGCTCCGCCTCAACCACTAACCTCGTGAATCTCGCAGACCATGTCCCTCCGCTGACGTCGCTTGAAGTCGGATTCGGATAGCAGTAAAGATAATGGACACCAGTGTATGGCGAGGATTTGGATGCATACGCGTCAGTCAGAGTGACACCGGTAATGGACGGGGCATCTGCTTCCTTCACCATCCTGTTATGCCATTTTGAAGGTTTTGAAGCATTAAGATATGTCCTGTCACCAGCTACATTCAAGAGATAGACAGCCTTTATCTGAAAAGTCTGACCGTCATGCTGGTCCAGTTCAAAATCGACATCAATCCCGGTAAGAGCGACCCTGGCTGCAATCCTGAACACCGGAATCTCCACAGAAGATGACGCACGGAGCGTAGGAGACGAACGTCCCTCCATGACAAATGCCCCTACGGAGTTATCTGACAGATAACTTTTCCTGCTCTCCAGATCCACTATGCTTACGACATCCGTCAGCGGCACGGCATTGACAAGAGCAACAACTTCCTTTGTACCAGAGGAGCAGGACAATGACAACGAATTCGACGAACTCCGGGCATAAGCCTCAAGCATGCCGTTATGATCAAACACAAAGACCTGCAGGCTGCCCACGGCATTCTCTTCGTCAGTTCCTTCCACCTTCGTGTCTCCAGAGGGAATCTTCACTTCAAGACGTACCTCTTCTTCCGATGAAGGAGCCTGATCCACAACATCTTTATTACATCCGACAACAGCCAGCGCCGCAACGCATACGGCAGAAATAAAATCAGTATTCATAATCTTCTTTATTTAAGTTTCTTTTCTGTACTATCTTATACATTTCAGGGTCGAGATTTGCCCTGTGTTCGAGATACGGATCGTATGCGAGGCTCAGTTCATAATATTTCTCAGCTTCTTCATCGACCCCGAGACGAGAAAGCACCATCGCTTTCAGATAGCATACTTTCGGGTCTGAGTCATCCAGTCTCCCGAGCACATCGAGAGCAGAATGATTATAGTCAGCGGACATGAATGCCAGTGCGGCATTGTAGTCATCGTAGGGACGCAATATCGTCACAGCCTTTTTATAGTCAAGTTCTTTCAGAGCCTGCACTCCGGCCATATAGACTGTATCAAGTTCTGTCGTATGAACGGTATCCTTTACCATTCCGATCCTATGCAGATGAAAGTCAAAACGGACGCTTCTCAGTTTAGGATATAGCTTTTCACGCAGATAGCGATACTCCGGCTGGTGCGAAAGCCTTCTTTCCGTCTCATCAGGATTCCCCATGTCATTTATGATTCCGAGGATCTTGGCCTTAGCATCAGGTTTCATGACTGTATCATTGGCCACGAGCTTTTCAAGCTGTACCCAATTCTCCGGAAGAACGGAAACCTTGAGACTGTCCTTCCATTCCTCGGGCACAAAGTCTCCTATGTACCGTCTGACTGCCTCCGACCTGTCCGCAGACAGCTTTCTGTTCAGCGAAAATGCACCTTCGGGAGAGCATGAAGCCATTATCACGAGTGAATCCAATGCAAACTCACTGCGTGAAGCCACATCCTCGATGCACTTCCTTATCCTCAAAAGTTCCGAAGCATTGTCCCCCAATGCCGTATCGACATCGGAACGCCCCTGAGCGAAATCTATCAAGGCCTTCGTATTATCGAAGGCTCTCCTTTCAAGCACCATCATCCTGTAACGCGGGCTCTCGTCAGCAAGCGTGGCAAGAGAACTGATATAGAAAGTGAGTTCATCAGGGAAAGGAAGCTCCAATATGCATTCTCCCTGCTCGTAGAGCTTTCCGTCCAAAGCAACCATCACCTTCTTCAGCCGTGGCCGGCTCCTGAACGTATGGACGTATCTATAGACAAAATCCCCGTCGAACGAGGTCAGTACCGTATCCAGCCTTATCCCTTCTTCGGCTATCGGGTCCTTCACATACTTGTCATACATCTTACCGGCACGGCCCTTCCTCTTATCATTGCGTTTCTTCTTGAGCTGCTTCGTATAATGTTCGAGAGCCTCTTTCTGAGTCACTCCAAAATAATTGGCAGCGACCGGCTCCGGAACAATAGACGAATCGGTCTTCATCGCATAGGTTTCCGGGAAATGCCTTTCTATGAATATCTCAAGCTGATTCATACGCACCAAGTCGGTACTGTCAGTGATTATGGAAGCCATGAAGCGCCTGTACCTTTC
>CAYXMV010000150.1:0-4268 GCA_964466235.1 uncultured Muribaculaceae bacterium
ATTCAGTTTCAACAATTAATGATTTTTCGGAGAAAAATTTAAACAGTTTCTAAGTCATCCGCTTCATCTGATGGGAACAGATATTGGAGCAGAGCGACAGCAGACGTTATATTTTCATTTATGCACAAAGTTGAATACTAATATTTTAAGTTGAGAATATGAAGATTTTGATCATTGACGACGAAAGGTCGATCCGCAACTCCTTGAAGGAGATTCTTGCAGATGAAGGATACGATGTGGATGTGGCCGAAAACGGCTCCCATGGCTGTGAGATGGCCGACAAAGAAAAATACAGCGTGATATTCTGCGACATCAAGATGCCGGGAATGGACGGAATGGAAGTCCTTGACAAGCTTGCTGAAATGGGCATAGACTCGGCCGTAGTGATGATTTCCGGACATGGGGACATCGACACCGCCGTAGAATGCATAAAGAAAGGAGCCTTCGACTTCATCCAGAAGCCCCTCGACCTCAACCGCATACTCATAACAATCAAGAATGCCACGGAAAAGGTTTCTTTGGTGAAAGAGACAAGGATACTGAAGAAAAAGGTCTATGGTCAGGAAATCGTAGGCGAATCTCCGGCCATTAGGCAGGTACAGGGGATGATAGACAAGGTGGCTCCTACGGA
This sequence comes from uncultured Muribaculaceae bacterium, assembly GCA_964466235.1. Classification (GTDB taxonomy): domain Bacteria; phylum Bacteroidota; class Bacteroidia; order Bacteroidales; family UBA932; genus Cryptobacteroides. The sequence continues at coordinate 632 of CAYXMV010000150.1, forward strand.
CGCCAGGGTCCTGATCATCGGTTCCAACGGTACGGGCAAGGAACTCGTAGCCCGCAACCTCCATCAGAAGAGCAACCGTTCAGCAGCCCCTTACATCGAAGTGAACTGCGCCGCCATACCTTCCGAACTCATTGAAAGCGAACTATTCGGACATGAAAAGGGCGCCTTCACCTCAGCCATAAAGCAGCACAAGGGCAAATTCGAACAGGCAGACGGAGGCACCCTCTTCCTCGACGAGATCGGCGACATGTCACTTGCAGCCCAGGCAAAGGTCCTCAGAGTGCTCCAGGAAAAGAAGCTCTCGAGAGTCGGAAGCGACAAGGACATCATTGTTGACGTAAGAGTCCTCGCAGCGACCAACAAGAACCTTAAGGAAGAAATCGAGAAAGGACATTTCAGAGAGGACCTCTACCACCGTCTGAGCGTCATAGTCATAAATGTCCCTTCATTGGACCAGCGCAAAAGCGACATTCCTCTTCTCGTCGATCATTTCATCGGCCAGATCTGCTCGGAAACCGGCATGCCTTCACGCGAAATGGATACTGACGCCATGCAGCTGCTCATAGACAAGAGCTGGACCGGAAACATCCGCGAGCTCCGCAACGTCATCGAGCGTCTCCTCATCCTCTCCGGAGACCGCATCACCGCAGACGATGTCCGGGCATACGTGCTCTGACGGGCATATTTATAAGCACGGACAGACACGAGACGAAAGGCGGGACCCGCAAAAGTCCCGCCTTAAATGTATCAGAATATAGCCTTGCCTTATTCAGCATCCGTCATCTTTCAAGTCGATGCAATGTTGTCCGGCTCCGCTGCAGTTTCCGACGGACTGTCCGATAGGGCAACCGGACTTTCCGCAACAGGCGCAGGAGCTGTATTGACTCGCTGCGGACCTCCGGCTTCTGCACGGAGGAAGGCTGACGAGCGTTTCAGGACGAAGTTCGAGCCGAGGTATTTTGTGCGGACCTCATCGTCTGCAGCAAGGGCCTCGGGAGTTCCGCTCTGGAGGATCGAGCCTTCGTACAGAAGGTAGGCACGGTCGATGATGGCGAGGGTCTCACCGACGTTGTGGTCGGTGATGATGACTCCGATGTTCTTGTACTTGAGCTTGGCTATGATGTACTGGATGTCCTCCACGGCTATAGGATCGACTCCTGCAAACGGTTCGTCAAGAAGAATGAACTTAGGGTCAATCGCAAGGGCGCGCGCGATTTCGCAACGGCGGCGCTCGCCACCTGAGAGCTGGATTCCCTTGCTTTTGCGCACTTTATGGAGGTTGAACTCGTCAAGAAGGTCTTCGAGACGCTGCCTTCTTTCCTCTTTAGTGAACTGCTTCGACATTTCCATCACGGACATGATATTGTCCTCCACACTCATGTGACGGAACACCGACGCCTCCTGGGCAAGATACCCGATACCTTTCTGGGATCTCTTGAACATAGGCAGACCGGTGATGTCCTCATCATCAAGATATATCTTTCCGGCATTAGGTACGATCAGACCTGTTATCATATAGAAACTGGTGGTCTTTCCCGCTCCGTTAGGTCCGAGGAATCCCACGATCTCGCCCTGCTTCACTTCCATGGACACGCCTTTCACGACTGTCCTCGGGCCATATTTCTTTACTAAATTTTCGCAACGAAGTTTCATATCCTTAGAAACTGTTTTAAATGTTTCCGTCCTACCTGACGGTCAGTTACTTAATATCAAGTTCCAGGTCCTTCACAAGATTCTTGACCTGCTCGTTATTGGCCATAAGTTCCTTTGCCTGGTCGCTCGGCATATAGACGACCTTCTGCTGCGGTGAATCATCCGGAGCCACATCGACGCGCAGATACACCTTCATAGAACCGACTATCCTGCGCAGGTTACCCTCGAGTTCATGCAGAAGCTTCGACTCCACCCAGTCTTTCTGCGCCTGGTTGACCACCTTGAACACCACCATCTTGGAATCATCGTTTCCATTGATCAGAAGAGATGTGCTGGTGAGCATGCTGGCAAGACGAGGCTTATCGCTATACATGCCCGCGAGTTCCGGCCATTTCTCCCTTATAAAATTGTCAGAAGGGGCCGGAGCCTCTTTAGCCGGCGCCACAGCGTCACTCTTCTGAGGGTCCTCCATCATGGATTTGATGGAGAGGGATGCGCGGGCTGCACGGGTACGGCGTTCGCGCGGCTGCTGGTCATCCTGCGGGACGGATGAGGCTGGAGATCCGACTGATCCGCTTCGTCCGTCCGGATTGACAGCCGCAGGGGTCGCTTCGCCCGGAACAGGCTGCACGGCGGCCGGATGTTCCTCTGCGACAGACGGACGGACGGCGGCATCCGACGACTTAGCGTCTGCAGCAGCCGGCTGAACAGTACCGGCAGCAGGCTGAGCACCGGAGGCTGGCTGTGCAGCCGGATCCGCAGGCCGGGCCATCAGAAAACTGAGTCTCATGAGGGCGAATTCTATATGAAGCCGCGGATTGACACTCGCCCTATAACCTGATTCACACTGAGTTGTGACCGTCAGGGCGTCATAGAGGAACTTCAGAGGACATCTGTCCGCCTGTTGCTTATATTTCTTCTTTAGAGAATCCGGAAGTTCGAGAAGGGCGCCGAGTCCACCGCTCTTGCTCACGATCAGGTCACGGAGATGCGACGAGAGCGCCGCCACGAAATGAAGAGCATTGAATCCTTTCGTAAGGATCTCGTCAAAAGACAGAAGAGCTGTCGGATAATCACCCTTGAGGAATGCATCCACTAAAGCAAAACTGTACTCATAATCAAGCACATTGAGATTGCGGAGCACATCCTGATATTTCACATCTGTACCGCAGAACGCGACGGTCTGGTCGAAGATGGTCAGAGCGTCACGCATCGCACCGTCAGCCTTGTGGGCTATCACATGAAGAGACTCGTCATCGATGGATATACCTTCGTTGGAAGCCACCATCCTGAGGTTCTTCACAATATTCTCGACTGTGATCCTGTTGAAATCGTATGTCTGGCAACGCGACAGGATGGTCGGAAGAATCTTATGCTTTTCCGTCGTCGCCAGAATGAAGATAGCATGTGCTGGCGGCTCTTCGAGGGTCTTGAGGAAGGCGTTGAAGGCAGCCTGTGAAAGCATGTGGACCTCATCGATGATATAGACGCTGTATCTGCCCACCTGAGGAGGTATGCGGACCTGATCCATCAGGGTCTTTATGTCCTCGACACCATTGTTGGATGCGGCGTCAAGTTCATGGATGCAGTACGAACGGCCCTCTGCAAAGGACTGGCAGGATTCACATGTTCCGCAAGGCTCCATATCCCCGGAAGGGTCGGAGCAGTTTATCATCTTCGCGAAGATACGTGCCGTCGTGGTCTTTCCCACTCCGCGCGGTCCGCAGAAGAGATATGCATGTGCGAGCTGCCCTCTCAGAATAGAGTTCTTGAGGGTCTGCGCTATGTTGTCCTGACCGATAAGCGTCCCGAAGGAGTCCGGCCTGTATTTTCTTGCTGATACTATATACTGGCTCATGTCTTTGTTTTCGTCAACTTACAAAGATAGTAAAGATTCCTCGACTTCGTTCGGAATGACAGAAGAAAGTTGTAACTTTGCAGAAATCATGTGACAGATGGAAACTGTTTAAAATTTTATCATTTG
>CAYXMV010000151.1:0-4238 GCA_964466235.1 uncultured Muribaculaceae bacterium
GCGGCTCACCTCTCCGTGGAGCCATGACACTCCGTTCACCTCCTGAGAGATGTTGGCTGCAAGGATTGACATAGAGAACTTCTCGTTCACGTCTGCTCCGTTGTTCTTGCCGAGTCCCATCATGGTCTCCCAGTCGATCTTGAGACGCTGAGGATAGTGGCCGATGTACTTGCGGAGAAGTCCCTCATCGAATGCATCGTGTCCTGCAGGGACCGGCGTATGCGTAGTGAAGAGTGATGATGCCCTTACAACTTCAAGAGCCTCCTGGAACTCGAGGTTCTGGTCTGCGATGAGCTCACGGAGTCTCTCGAGACCGATGAATGCAGCATGTCCCTCGTTGCAGTGATATACCTGCGGAGCGAAACCGAGTTTGCGAAGGGCACGGATACCGCCGACACCGAGAAGAAGTTCCTGCTTGAGACGGTTCTCCCAGTCGCCGCCATAGAGGTTGTAGGTGATGGACCTGTCCTCAGGAAGGTTTTCAGGGAAGTCGGTATCAAGGAGATAGAGCTCTGTACGACCCACATCCACTCTCCAGAGACGTGCATTGAGGTTGCGGCCGGGGAAGGCTACGCTGATTGTAACCCAGTTGCCGTTCTCGTCACGTACAGGGGTTGCAGGTATCTTCATGAAGTCCTGAGCAACGTCCTCTGCCACCTGTTCGCCCTGAGCGGTGAGCTTCTGGTTGAAATATCCGAAACGGTAGAGAAGTCCGACAGCCACGAGATTGGTGTTCATGTCTGAGGTCTCCTTGATATAGTCGCCGGCGAGGATACCGAGACCGCCTGAATAGATCTTGAGTGATGTGTCAAGACCGTACTCCATACAGAAGTATGCGACAGAAGGGGTCGTGCGCTCCGCCTTGAGCGCCATGTAGGTATTGAACTCGTCCATCACAGCCTTGAGGTCTGCGAGGAACTTGGTGTCCTTCTCGAGCTTCTGGTATCTCTTGTGGCTCACCTTATCGAGCATTGCGATAGGATTCTGGCCGGAAGCCTCCCATGCCTGCGGATCTACAGCCGCAAAGAGGTTCTTGGCAGATTCGTTCCAGCACCACCAAAGGTTCTTGGAAAGTATTTCGAGGTCTTTGAGACTCTCAGGAAGATGCCTTGACACGAAAACGCTGTTCCATGTAGGCTGATTCACTTCAAATTTCTTGTACTGCATAGATTTTTCACTCTTGGTCATAGGATACACTCCCTTGACCGATATTAATTTATCCAAAGCTCTTGAATAAGCTTCCTTATAATAAACGATATTGTTTTCCCAGAGAGCTATCTCCGACACCTCTCTGGCATTTGACATATACTTTCTTCTTGTCTCCTTATGGATGGTCGCAATCTCCTTCACACGCTCTGCCACGCCGTCAACGACCTCGAAATAGTTCGCGTCGTTCCTGTCGAGCACAGTTATGCCCGGATGCTTCTTTCCATAATACTTGCGCACCCAGAGGCCGAAGCCCGCAAGGGTGGTGGTAAGGGTCGGAACACTGAAGGCGAGACTCTCAAGCGGAGTGTAGCCCCATGGCTCGTAGTATGACGGGAAGAGGGTGAGGTCAAGTCCTACGAGAAGGTCGTAGTATGAGAGATCGAATATGCCGTCATTCCCGTTCAGATATGACGGGATGAAATACACCTTCACCTTGTCGCCGAGGGCGTTGTTGAACTGAAGATCGTTCAGACGCCTGGTGACATTGTCATACTCAGGGTTCATAAGGTAGTGCGAAGTCCTTGTGACATAGGTTGACCCGTTGCCCGCAAGCTTGGCAGCAAGCTGCTTGTCAGGGCCGTTGTGTCCTGAAGGAATCATGATGAAGGCATGCACGCACTTGCCCTTGAAGTCCATACGGTTCACCTTGTCAAGGGCGTCGATAAAGACATCTATTCCCTTGTTCTTCCATTCATAGCGTCCGCCGATACCTACGAGAACGGCATTTTCAGGGACGCTCTCGCCGCACATGGCCGATGCCACGTCCACGAGTTTCTTCCTCGCCACGGCACGTTTATGCTCATATTCCTCGTCGCTTGAAGGGGTGAAGCTCGGTTCGAAACCATTAGGGGTCACCACATCCACAGCCCTTCCGAGGAACTGGCGGCACTCCTGCGCGGTGATGTCGCTCACCGTGGTGAAGATGTCGCTGTTCTGAGCGTCCTTCTTCTCGAGAGAATGTCTCGCGACGACATTGAAGCGTCTTGCCATCTCATCGGCGTTATAGTTCATAATGCCGTCATAAAGCGGCAGATTGTTGCCTGCGATGCATCTTCCGATTACGGTCGCATGCGTGGTGAACACAGTTGCGACCGGCACATTCACAGACTTGAGATAGAGGAGACCCGTTCCGGTCATCCATTCGTGGAACTGTGCCACGACCTTGTCCGAAGCTTCGATATTGAATCTGTAGAAGCTTTCGATCACCCTTCCGGCAGCATAGCCGAAAAGTGCGGATTCACGATAGTCCCAGTTTCCTGTGAGGGAGTCAACTCCGAACTTCTTCCAGAAGTCCGTCAGGATTTCGTTCTGACTCGTGAGGAACTGTTTGAAATCCACGAGAATAGCTGTAGGCCTGCCTGGTACGTTCCATCTTCCGATGCGTACCCTCAGTCCTTCTGACGCAGCCTGAGCCTTCCACGCCCTGTAGAGAGATGGGTCCTCGAGGAAGTCAGGGTTGCTGTCTGTGTCCATCCATACATCCGGGCCCACCATGATGTGGCGACGGTTGTACTCGCTCTTGAGATAAAGGGACTTGGTGGCGACTACGGTATAGATACCGCCCACCTTGTTACACACTTCCCAACTAACTTCAAACAGATAATCCGGCTTGATAAGTTCTGTTGCCATATATCCTTAAATAATTTACTTATTTACCCCGGCCGGAATCCTTTCGGGTTCCGTCCGGGGAATCATATCGTTAGATTTCGCCACTCGCTCCGCTCGGTCGAAATGACATTGTGCCGTTCGGTCGGATGACATCTTGCCGCTCAGTCGGATGACATTACGTCGCTCGGTCGAAATGACCATCGCAGGACTTCCGTCAAGGACAGAGGGAGGTGATGGTGAAATGTTATTTCTTAGCTTTCTTTACGGCAGGCTTCTTTGCCTTCGGAGCAGCCTTGACTGTCTTTTTAGCAGGAGTCTTGGCCTTCTTGGCAGGAGCCTTCACCGTCTTTGCGGGTGCAAAGTTAACATCTGAAACGGAAATTGCATCATCCACACGCAAAATAAAATCGCTGAGAACATTCATATAGTTGATAAATGCCTCATACGGAGTATCATACGGGTTGAAATATTTATGCACAGCTCCGTCCGAGAAGAACTTCGTACACATATAATAGAAGTGATCGCTTTCCTGGAGATGACCGAAATCAGACCAGAGAGCCTCGTCATCAAGAAGAGCAAGTTTCTCTTCCTGATCGTAGAGCTTGTTGAACGCATCATTCTGAAGCTCATTTCCGAGCCATGCTGTCACGTCGCGCTCCTCGTCTGCCCATGAGATAGGATCCATGACATCAAGCTCTGCCACAGGTCTGTGTTTCTTTGCAGCCTGAGAAGGTGTCACGAACTCGAATTCTCCGTCGCCGAGAACTACCTCAGGGAAGAATCTCATGAAATCGAAGATTCCGCTTGCTGCCTTCTGGTGCTCACCGAATGTCTCGTAATCCATGAAAAGATTGACGATTTCGTCGTTCTGAGCGGCTGACTTGATCCATGAGAGGTATTTCTCGCCTGTAAGAGGCCAGTCAGGCCAGTTTCTGTCTGAGAAACGGAATGCGATGTCGTCGCTGAGACTCGAATTCTTGAGAAGGAGCTTGAGGCTCGGAGCCTGTGCGCAGCTGTAGAGGAAGTTAGGGCTCTTCCATCCGAGGACATGCTTCGCGCCCTCTGTAAGCATCGTCTTGAATCCCATGTCATAGACCATCTCACCGATTGCGTCCGAATAGATGAGCTCGGTGTTGCGGAAAGCCTTAGGAGTCACTCCGAAGTAGTGCTCGATGGCAGCCTTGTGCTTCATGACCTGATTCTTGAACTCTACCGGTGACTGGAGAGATGCAAGCGAATGGTAATAGGTCTCCGAAAGGAATTCCACGCATCCTGTCTGAGCGAGCTTGCGGAAGCTTTCGATCACCTCCGGCGCATATCTGTCGAACTGCTCGAGAACCGAGCCTGAAATCGAGAATGCCACCTTGAAGCTTCCCTTGTGTGCCTCGATGAGCTCAAGAAGAAGGGCGTTCATAGGAAGG
>CAYXMV010000152.1:0-4108 GCA_964466235.1 uncultured Muribaculaceae bacterium
CATATCTTCTGCAAAATTAAGATTTTTCAAGGATTATGCAAACTTAAGGCTAATATGACAGCAAACCTATCTGAAAAACAGAGCGTTCTGATTTTGCAGGATGACCATAGACCTATATAATCTCCTGAGAGGTGTATTGAAGTTAGATTAACTTCAATGATGTGGCTGTATTGAAGTCAGTCTAACTTCAACACAGCCATGAAGGCAGACTGCGGCACCTCAACAGTGCCGATCTGACGCATACGCTTCTTACCCTGCTTCTGCTTCTCGAGAAGCTTTCTCTTACGGCTGATGTCACCGCCATAACACTTAGCAGTCACATCCTTACGCACAGCCTTAACGGTCTCACGCGCAATGATCTTGGCACCGACAGCAGCCTGAATGGCTATATCGAACTGCTGGCGAGGAATAAGTTCCTTCAGCTTCTCGCACATCTTGCGGCCGAAATCGTATGCATGGTCAGCGTGGATCAGAGACGACAGGGCATCGGCAGGATCCCCATTGAGAAGAATATCAAGCTTGACGAGCTTTGCTTCCTTGAAACCAACCACATGATAGTCGAAAGATGCATAACCCTTTGATATAGACTTCAGTTTGTCATAGAAATCGAACACGATCTCCGACAGAGGCATCTCGTATGTCAGTTCGAGACGGTCCGCTGTGAGATAGTGCTGATTGATGAGCACTCCCCTCTTGTCGAGACACAGCTTCATGATAGGGCCGTAATAGTCCGAGCGTGAAATCACCTGAGCCCTGATGTATGGTTCCTCGATCCTGTCGATGAGGGTTGCAGGCGGAAGCCCCGAAGGATTATGGACGTCAAGACACTCGCCCTGAGTGGTATATACCTTATATGATACGTTCGGAACAGTGGTGATCACGTCCATGTTGAACTCTCTGAAAAGACGCTCCTGCACGATCTCGAGGTGAAGAAGCCCGAGGAAGCCGCAACGGAAACCGAATCCGAGGGCAAGGGACGACTCAGGCTCGAACACAAGAGAAGCATCATTGAGTTGGAACTTCTCAAGCGAAGCGCGCAGTTCCTCATACTGGTCGGTCTCCACAGGATACATACCGGCAAAGACCATAGGCTTGACCTCCTCAAATCCGGCAATGGCCTCCTTGCAAGGGTTCGCAACATGGGTGATGGTATCTCCCACCTTCACCTCCACAGCGGTCTTGATTCCCGAGATTATATAGCCCACGCTTCCGCACGGAATCTCATCGCGAGGATGCATCTTCATCTTCAGGACGCCGATCTCGTCGGCGGTGTATTCCTTTCCTGTATTGAAGAACTTCACCTTGTCACCCGGCTTGATACTGCCGTTCATGACCTTGAAATATGCGATGATTCCTCTGAACGAATTGAAAACAGAATCGAAGATAAGGGCCTGGAGCGGAGCATCGGGATCACCCTGCGGCGCAGGAATCCTCTCCACGATGGCATCGAGGATCTCCGGAACGCCCTCGCCCGTCTTTCCCGAGGCGAGAAGAATATCCTCCGGCTTGCAGCCGAGAAGATCCACGACCTGGTCGGTAACCACATCCACCATGGCCGACTCTACATCAATCTTGTTGAGCACCGGGATTATTTCGAGATCGTGCTCTATGGCAAGATAGAGGTTGGATATGGTCTGGGCCTGGATTCCCTGTGTAGCGTCAACGACAAGCAGCGCACCTTCACAGGAAGCGATGGCACGCGAAACCTCGTACGAAAAGTCAACGTGGCCCGGGGTGTCGATGAGATTAAGGGTATATTTCTCACCCTTATATATATAGTCCATCTGGATGGCGTGGCTCTTGATCGTGATGCCTTTCTCCTTCTCGAGATCCATCGAGTCAAGGACCTGATTCTCCATGTCGCGGGTATTCAGGGTATTGGTAACCTCGAGCATTCGGTCAGCAAGCGTGCTCTTTCCGTGGTCGATGTGCGCAATGATGCAGAAATTTCTTGTCTTTTTCATCTTATAAACATAACGGGTGCAAAGATAGCAATTAAAGAAAAATTTTAACTATTTTTGTTTAATCCAAAAGACTTTTAATGTGTCTTATTACCCGATGACCGACAGTGAAATCATAAAACTTTACAACAGCGGAAGGCATGAAGATGCGTTCAACGGCATAGTGGAGGCCTATTCAGAGAGGCTCTACTGGCACGTGCGTCGTTTCCTGTGCAGTCACGAAGACACCAACGACCTCCTTCAGGACATATACATAAAGATATGGACAGCCCTGCCTACATTCAGGGGAGATTCACAGCTTTTCACATGGCTGTACAGAATCGCCACAAACGAAGTGCTGAACCATCTGAGGAAGCAGAAATTCAAGGCCATGCTCTCTCTCGACTCGGCCACGGAGATACTCAGAAAGAAAATCGACGACGACCCGCATTTCAATGGGAACGAGCTCCAGAGAGAACTGCTCAAGGCCATACAGAAACTGCCTGAAAAACAGAGGATAGTCTTTAACATGAGATATTTCGACGAACTGAAATATGATGAGATTTCCGAAATCACCGACACCACGGTCGGAGCCCTCAAAGCCTCTTATCACCACGCCTACAACAAGATAAAGGAAGAACTGAATAAACTATTTTAATTTCTCTGTGTCTAATATTCGCTATGCAGACAGAAAAGGACATATTAAAGTCGGCTCCAGAACTCAAGGAAATGCCTTACCGCGTCCCTGAAGGCTACTTCGACCGTCTCAAGGCCGAAGTGAAATCCTCAGTTCCGGAGAGTGACGGAAGGCGGAGACCTTTCGTCGCAAGGCTTGCACCTTACGCGGCGATGGCCGCCGTGTTCGTTTTCCTTGTGACCGCCGGCACATTCCTCCTCGAGAGAACCACACCGCTGGAACAGAGTGAGATGGATGAATTCTATTTCTACTCCTATATGATTCCGGTCACAGACCCTTACGCCGTCGAATCCATTCAGGTTGCTCAGTATGATAAAGTTGCAGAAGAAGATATTGTGGAGTACCTGATCTATTCAGGCATCACAGCCGAATTAATTGAACTTTCAAGATAAAGCTTATATGAAAAGGACATTTATATCTGCACTCATTATTGCAGTCATTGCGGCCTTCGCCGCACCTTCAGTACCGGCTCAGGAAAAACACAATTCCGGCGAGGACTGGAAAAAGAAGATGATGAGCGAGAAGGTGGCATTCTTCACCGTCGAGCTCGACCTTACGCCCGAAGAGGCACAGATGTTCTGGCCTGTCTATAACAAGATGGAAAAGGCCAAAGACGAAGCCCAGGGCACACTTTTCAAGGCCTTCATCGCATTAGAAAAGGCAATAGGGGAAAACAAGCCTGAGAAAGAGATAGAAAATCTCCTGGAGGCATACCTGAAGGCCCTTGACAACCAGAAGAATGTTGACAAGAAAGCCGCCGAAGCATTCAAGGATGTGCTCCCGATAGAAAAAGTTGCAAAGCTTTATGTCGGAGAAGAGACCTTCAGAAGGCAGTATATCAGAAGGCTTCACGGAGGTCCGGGCGGTAAAGGACATTAATCAGGATTCAAGTCAGGCGAAAAGATAGAAATCATGGGTGAGGGAAAGATATTCTTCGGAATACTTTCCCTTATCCTGTATAGTCAGCACGGTGTCATCCGGAACTGCTGTGCGATGGCGGGAAAATTCCGCAATGATGCGGCTCGGTTCCTTCCTCGGCACAGTGCGGATCCTCAGAATCCTGAAAAGATGCAGGCCGTTCATACGGGCATGGCGCGTGAGGTCCCGCTCAGTATCGGCAGGAAGGACAACGGAAATCACTCCATCCGGAGCCAGATGTCCGGCAGCAAATTCCATGAGTTCGCGATAGGAAAGCCCTGTGGATGTATGTCGGGCATTGTTGCGGCGTTCCTCGGGAGCTGTGAGCGTCTCGTCAAAATACGGAGGATTGGAGAATATATGATCGAATCTTTTTTCCGGCGGGAGGTCTCTGCCGTATTCTTCAAGCGACGCATGACGTGCTTCGAAAGCATCCGGCCACGGCGAATTCCTGAAATTCCTCACAGCCTCCTCTATCGACGGCATATCTATATCTATCGCCGTAACATTCAACACATTGCCATCGCAAACATCTTCTCCATCATACCGGGCA
>CAYXMV010000153.1:0-4105 GCA_964466235.1 uncultured Muribaculaceae bacterium
AGACCCTTTTTCAAATAGATGTTGTTTGACATTATATAAACCGTTTTGAGTATAAAATTCAAAATGCGCCCGCGAAGGTACTGATTTTTTCCTTATTTACGAAGTAAAAAATCTCTTTTTTGGAAGATGTGCGGTTTTTGTCGAAAGTTCTGCGTAATTGCGATGTTTTGGTTAATTTTGCACCCATTATGGAAAATGGGAAAAGTGCAATACTGGAGGGGCTGAACAGCGAACAGAGAAACGCTGTCAGCTGTGTTGACGGACCGGTGCTGATAGTGGCTGGTGCGGGATCAGGAAAGACAAGGGTGTTGACGAGCAGGATCGCATACATTCTTGAAGATGGAGTTGAGCCGTCTCAGATACTGGCTCTTACATTTACGAAGAAGGCAGCTTCTGAAATGAAGGAGAGGATTGCTCTGATGGTGGGGGACAGGAAGGCCCGCAGACTCAATATGGGCACCTTTCACTCGGTGTTCATCAGGTTCTTGAGGGAATTCTCAGAGTCGCTGGGTTATCCTTCGACATTTACGATTTACGATACAAGTGATTCAGTCAGTGCAATAAAGACATGCCTGAAGGAACTCAAGCTGGATGAGAAAGTTTATAAGCCTAAAGATGTCCTTTCCCGTATCTCGATGGCGAAGAACAATCTTGTCACTGCCGGTGCATATCGCCGCAACACAGCAGCCATGCAGAATGATGCGGCGGCCAGAAAGCCGATGATATGCGAGATATACAGTCTCTATTCGGACAAGTGCAGGCAGGCAGGTGTCATGGATTTCGATGACATCCTTCTAAATATGAATATCCTGCTGCGTGACAATCCTGAAGCATTGGAGTCGATTTCAGGAAGGTTCAGATATATAATGGTCGATGAGTATCAGGATACCAACTTCGCTCAGTATCTGATCCTGAAGAAACTCAGCATGCAACATAATAATCTGTGTGTGGTCGGTGATGATTCACAGTCCATTTATGCCTTCCGCGGAGCCAAGATAGAGAACATACTTAATTTCAAGAAAGATTATCCGGACCACCATATCTTCAGGCTTGAGCAGAACTATCGATCCACGAAAGTTATTGTGGATGCGGCCAATTCATTGATAGCCAGGAATTCTGCCCGTATTCCCAAGGAGTGTTACTCGATGGGTGAACAGGGAGAGAAAATCCGCCTCATACAGGCATACACCGAACAGGAGGAAGCACTTCTGATTGCATCAGCTATCGTTTCAAGGATTCATTCGGACCGTGCTGAATATCAGGATTTTGCCATATTGTACAGGACCAATGCGCAGTCGCGGGCCCTTGAGGAGGCTCTTCGCAAACGTAATCTGCCGTATCAGATATTTTCCGGAAACTCGTTCTTTGAAAGGGCCGAGGTAAAGGATATGATGGCATATCTCAAGCTTGCCGTCAATCTGAATGACGACGAGTCTTTCAAGAGGGTGGTGAACAAACCGGCACGCGGAATCGGCGATACGTCCCTTGCCGCCCTCGGTGCTGCTGCGCTCGAACATAGGACATCGCTTTTCAAGGCTGCATTTGCTGATGACCTTGAGGCATTCGGGCTCAGGAATGCTGCAGTCCAGAAGATTCGCTCTTTCTGCGAAATGATGAACCGGATGTGCGTGAGGGCACATAAGGAAGATGCATATACAGTTGCAACGGCCCTTGCCATGGAATCAGGGCTGCTTATGTTCTACAAGAGCGATACCAGCATCGAGGGGCAGTCGAGGACAGCAAATGTGGAGGAACTCCTGAACAGCGTCAAGAGCTATATGGATGAAAGACAGAACGAAATGTTCGAGGAGATGCAGGCAGAGGGCATGGTAGGAGAGGGCGTGGAGCTTGTTGCTTCGGATCTCCCAGTCGTTACTCTCAATGACTATCTTGAGAATGTTTCCCTGTTGAGTGCTGTCGATGTCGAGGATGACGAGAACGGATCCAACAAGGTTACTCTGATGACCGTCCATTCGTCCAAGGGTCTCGAATTCCCTTATGTTTTTGTTGCCGGCATGGAGGAGAATATATTTCCTTCAGGAGGATTTCTGGCTTCTGAAAGCGATGTGGAAGAAGAGAGGAGACTGTTTTATGTGGCTATGACAAGGGCGAAGAAGGCTCTGCAGTTCTCTTTTGCTTCGACGCGCATGCGCAACGGAAAGCATGAATCCAATTCACCGTCCCGTTTTATCCGTGAGGTTGATTCTCAGTATATAGAAAATCCGCTTTCGTCTGATTTTTCGGATGAACCGTCATCTGATTCCGGATTTTCCGGTTGGGGACGCAGATCTTCCGGTTCTCAGACACGCTTCGGTTCGCAGAGCGGCTATGGCTACGGCCGTTCGGGGACTGTCAGGACAGAACGTCCGGCTTCCGGTCGTACCTCTGCGGCGCGCCCGGCGGCGAGTGAGTCCGCGAGACGTCCTGAACCGGTAGCCGTGCGCCGTCCGCAGGTGGTTCCCAAGAGGGTGCCTGACGCTGAATTCATACCGACTCCGGTTCTTCAGCTGAAGGCGGGTCAGCGTATCGAGCACAACCGTTTCGGATTCGGAAACATACTTGAAATCTCAGGAACTCCGGCAGATCTCAAGGCAAAGATCGTTTTTGATGATCACGGAGAAAAGATTCTGATACTTAAATATGCAAAAATTCGTGCTGTGGATGTTGCGAAATAATGAATTATCACTATCTTTGCACAGAAGTTTTTCATAGTTTAAGTTTAGGTTAAGTAGCGGGGCGATCGCAGCGAATGCGATTGCCTCGTGAATTTTTTATCCCTCCCATTGATACTAAATCCCTCTTTTTGACAATGTTAGCTACCTTTTGCTCTATAATATTTTTTTCGACTTCGGGCATTAAAAAAAGAAAAACCTGACATTAAAAAAGAGAAAAATTTTCTTTTTCTTTTTTTTATAGCCGTTTTCTGCCTCATGATATACATTTGTCCAGTCGCAATGTCGCGGCAATTAAAGATTTGAGGAGAATGTATATGAAAAAGAAATTCTGTTTTCTGTTTCTGCTGCCTTTGTTCATTTCATGTGGCAGTCTCGTAGAAGGTGGAGAGGGGGAACTCCGTATCTCGTTTACCGGGTATGATCCGGGCATTACCCGTTCAGGCCTTGAATTGCCTGATACAAGTGATTTCATATTATATGTGTCCGGGCCTGACGGTGAGGTTATCTATGAAGGTCCTTACGGGGACTCGAAGGAATCTATGACGGTGAAGGCCGGAAGCTATACTGTCAGGGCGGTTTCGCTTGAATTCGATAAACCGAAGTTTTCAGCGCCTCAGTTCGGTGATGAACAATGCGTGATCGTCCCGGAAGGCGGCGTTGTAAATGTACGGCTTGAATGCGTGCAGCTGAATTCCGGGATACGTCTGAGAATTGCTGAAGGTTTCCTGTCATCATATCCGTCGGCAGCCCTGATGCTTAAGTCGGAGGAAGGAAGTCTGATGTATTCGTATAATGAGAAGCGTACGGCATATTTCAAGCCGGGGAATGTATCCCTTGTGCTTAGTCAGGGAAGTGAAGATAAGGTGCTGATGAAAAGGAGGCTGGAGGCCTGTGAAATCTTGTCTCTCGGCGTCGGTGTGATAAACGGATCCTCGGAGCAGAACAAAGAGTCGGCAGGCATCTCGATTGCCGTTGACACAGCGCGCTATTGGATAGATGAGACGTATGTGATAGGTGGAGGTAACGGCAAGGGAGACTCTGAAGCCATGGCGCTGACCGTCTCTCAGGCGAAGGCATCCGTGGGTGAGAAGGATGTTTGGGTGTCCGGTTATGTGGTAGGAGGAGATCTTACCTCCTCGTCTGCATCATTTGAAGGTCCTTTCACATCAAAGACAAATCTTGTTCTGGGCTCACGTACTTCGACGGATGACAGGCAGAGCTGCATATCCGTAGCTCTTCCTGCCGGAAATATAAGGGATAATCTCAATTTAGTTGACAATCCTCAGATGCTCGGAAGGAAAATCTGTGTGAAAGGGGATATTGTAGAGGCGTATTATGGTCTTGTCGGCATAAAGAATATCACAGATTTCAATATTATTTAGAAACTGTTTAAAATTTTATCATTTGAAATATTATGATGAATTTTCGAG
>CAYXMV010000154.1:0-4101 GCA_964466235.1 uncultured Muribaculaceae bacterium
GTCAGTTTAGCAAACTGGTGGTTTCAGCCACTCACCCATCTCACCAAGCTGACCCATTTCTCAATGGGACTGCAAATATATAAAGATTTTAACGATTCGCAAAATAAAACTTTAAAATAGCGAAAGCGTCGGTACATAAATATCGAGAATTACGTACCGACGCTACGATGCTTCTATAAGACAATTACTGCTTTGCGATGTTTTCGCGCATTTCAGTATCAGCCTGGATGTTCTTCATCTTGTAATAGTCCATGATGCCGAGATTACCGCTGCGGAAGGCTTCCGCCATTGCGAGAGGCACCTCAGCCTCAGCCTCAATCACTCGTGCACGGGCTTCCTGAGCCTTAGCCTTCATTTCCTGTTCGAGAGCAACAGCCATGGCGCGACGCTCCTCTGCACGTGCCTGGGCGATGTTCTTGTCCGCTTCAGCCTGATCCATCTGGAGGACTGCACCGATGTTCTTTCCTATGTCGATGTCCGCGATGTCAATCGAAAGGATCTCGAAGGCAGTTCCAGCATCCAGACCCTTGTTTAGAACGACTTTGGAAATGCTGTCAGGATTCTCGAGAACGAGCTTGTGGCTTTCTGCCGAACCGATTGACGATACGATACCCTCACCCACTCGTGCAAGGACTGTCTCCTCACCTGCTCCTCCGACGAGCTGCTTGATGTTGGCACGCACTGTCACACGAGCCTTGGCAATGAGCTGGATACCATCCTTGGCAACTGCTGTCACAGGAGGTGTGTTGATGACCTTCGGATTGACAGACATCTGCACAGCTTCGAACACATCACGTCCGGCAAGGTCGATGGCTGCGGCCATCTTGAAGTCGAGCGAGATATTGGCCTTGTCCGCTGAGATAAGTGCGTTCACAACCTTCGGAACATCACCTTTGGCAAGGTAGTGCGCCTCAAGTTCGTTAGCATAAAGAGTAAGACCGGCCTTTGTTCCCGTCACCATCGCCATCACGATTGTGTTAGGTGAAACGCCTCTCCAGCGCATAAGCACAAGCTGGATAAGAGAAATCCTGACTCCTGAAATCAGCGCCTGGAACCAGAGTGTCACAGGGAAGAACCACAGGAAAATCACAAGACCTACGATCGCCACGGCGATCCATACAATGATCATAATGTCCATAATATTGTTGTTTTAAGATTTATTCAGCAACCTTATTCACAAATATCCTTTCGTTGTCTATCATGCATATCTCAACATCCGTATCAGGGTCAATGATACCCTCAAGAGCCTTGACCTCCACAACTTCGCTTCCGAAACGTACGGAACCCATTGGAGCCAGTCTCGTGGTCGTCCTTCCCCTGTCACCGACATTGAGTTCTATGTTCAGCTGATTGACCTTCGACCTGATGGCCGTATCCAACGTCATCCTCTTCCATGTCTTTGCCCTGAGCACAATCACAGCAAAGGCCACAAGCACAAGGGCAGTCACACCCGTAACTATGCCTCCCGTCACATTTCCGAATTCATAGAACGCATACCAGCATGATCCTCCCATCGAAAGGAGTCCGAGTATCCCCGCCACTCCCACACCGGGAATAAGCAGAACTTCAGCGATAATCAGCACAATGCCTACAAGTATCAAAGTAACAATAAGTCCCATATCATTTTAGTTTTTTTGTTGTCACATCAGAAATACCCATGGCCTTTACGAAATCCGCAAGGGCATCAGCCTTGGCCTTGTCCTCGAAAGGGCCTACCACATAGACGGTCATTCCTCCGTCACCTGTCACCCTCGCTATATCCTTGCCGCCTGACTGCTGCCTTATACCTCCCGAAACGGCAGAATCCAGACTGCCACCTTCCGGAACGATCCTCACTTCATAAAACTCCGGCGCAGCCTTTACGGCAGCAGACTCCCGAGCCTTTGCCGTGGCCATCTTCACCACCTTTCCGTCGATGAACGGCACTATATATGCGCTCTTGAATCCCACCTTCTTGACGGCATTGAGATTGGCAAGCACATCATTATAAGTCCTGAACAAGCCCACACGATAGACATAATGTCCGTTAGCTCCCCTGGTCTCATATACAGGACTCAGTCCCTTCAGATTCTTCACAGCAGCCTTGGACTTGCTTGCAAATATCTGTATCTGATAGGTCACTCCCTCAGGAAGTGTCTGATCCTCGGCAAACTGCCCTTCCTCAAGTATCCTGAAGGAGTAGTCGAACTTCACTTCAGGTTCAAGCACATTCAGAACAAGCGGCTCACCCATATTCCTCTTCGAAAACGCATATCCGCTCCTTTCATTCACAATATCCCTGTCCGCCTCGGCCATAAGCTTTTCCGGATCGATTACCACTCCCTTGAAAAGGAAGTCCATCTCTATCTTCTGAAGCTCTTCCTGGGCCTTTGTCAAGGAATCCTTAAGAACATTTATCCTTGCAGCAGCTCCATCCGTACCAATGAGAGATGCATAAACGGAGATGGAATCCCTCAATTCCCTGACCTCCGCCATCTTGTCCATATATTTCCTTGTGTCAATGTTCTCAGGTATATCGGTCTTGACATTCTTTTCCCCCATCCTGTCCGACATTGACGCAGGAACAAGGGAAGCCACGACAGCCAGTTCAGCAGGATCGTCAATCGCCCTCCGGACAGGCATATTGTCGAAATCAAGCACATAGACCCATACGCTGTCCCGTGTACATTCCCTGTTGGAAGCAAAGAATGTATATTTCCCGTCAGGAGTATTATAGAACAGGAAATCATCGGCCGGCGAAGAATAAGGGAATCCCAGATTCTCCGGCGATGACCATTCCTGAGCTTCCTCATCCCAGTCGGATACGAAAAGGTCATATCCTCCCACTCCATAAAGTCCGGCAGACGAAAAATACAGATGCTTTCCGTCTGCAGAAAGCAGTGGATAAATCTCATCCGAAACCGTGGTCATCTGCTCGTTCAGCAGAGCGGGAACAGTCCAGACCGTATCCTGAAGCATGCTCGTGTATAAGTTTCTTATGCCTTCCGCATCCTCTGCAGACCAATAGAGCCTGTCCAATCCTTCCGGAGCATACATGGCCCTGAGAAACCTGTGGTCAGCTGCCGAGTCCAGCTGGTTCGGCACAGCCCTCCAGCTTCTGTCCTCAAGAGGGTAATAAAGGAAAAAATCCTCTATGGAGAACTTGTGCCTCGCCACCACCGAAGGGCTATATACAAACGAAGTCATGTTCCTGCCGTTTTCCGACATGAGTATCCTGTCGTCTATCGCCGGCAAGGCAAGAGTATCACCGTTCCGGACCGCAAGATCACGGGCCTGATGATAGACCGTCAGAGATTCGTCAAAACGATATTCCTGCCTCAATCCGTCCCCTTTTGACAGAAATGCGTCTAAGCCGGATTCCTGAGAACGGGCCGGAACGCTGCACAGCAGCAAGGCAAGCGTAAATGTCGAATATATAGAGAATTGAACCCTTCTTATCATTTTTCGTTCTTTTTCAGCCTACAAATTTAACAAATAATTGCATAAACAACTGATAAAACGACCTACTTTCTTTATTTATAAGAAAAAAATCGTAAATTTGTGCCCTATTTTGCGGTCGGTATGCCATACAGCCTTGCTGGGGCTCCGTTATGCTGAAACAAATATCATTAAAACAATAAATTATTATGCAAAGTAAAGGTGCAATCAGATTTGTGGCGATCCTCCTTCTGTTGGCGTCTCTCTGGCAGCTCTCCTTCACTCTGGTAAACCAGATTCAGGAGAACAAGGCGGAGAAGTTCGCCGAGGCAAAGGCGGAAGCCGCAATGCAGTCATCTGCTTTCGGCAAGATAGCTGAGGCAGACAAGGCCTTCTATCTCGATTCCATCAGGAAAGTAGAAAACAGAAGGTACATCGATTCAATTTCAGTCGAGAAGATCTATTTCGGCTACACATTCAAGGATGTACAGGCAAAGTCCATCAACCTCGGTCTCGACCTCAAGGGTGGTATGAACGTAATGCTTCAGGTGCAGCTCAAGGACCTCGTCAAGGCTCTCGCAGGCAACAGCACTGTTCCGGAGTTCACTCAGGCCCTCAATCTTGCACAGGAGCGCAGCGTGAATTCACGTCAGGACTTCATCACCCTCTTCGCCGAGGCTTGGG
>CAYXMV010000155.1:0-4018 GCA_964466235.1 uncultured Muribaculaceae bacterium
CATGCATTGGTACTGGTTCCAGATGTTCACCATCCTGTCCATCTTCTCTTCGCTGCTTTTCACGGTGAAAATATCCAGGAGATTGTCCCAATATGCCTTGAGCCCGGCGAAAGCCGCATCCACCTTCTCAGCGGAATTCAAGGATGAAATCATGGCGCGGGCCTTCTCCTTGTTGATTATAGGGGAACTGCCGCTGTGGAGAAGTCCTTCCTCCGGTTCCGGCACGAACTTCTCTTCCTGAGCGTTCTCCACATATCCGAGAAGGAAAATATAGTCTCTGCTTTCTCCCGGAGCCAGTTCCACATCTATTCTATGTGAGGCTATCGGGCTCCACCCGTGCGCAATGCTGTTGCCCGACACGCCGGCAAGCACATTCTGAGGATCCCGGAACTCGTTATAGAGGCCTATGAATGTCTCTCTGTCGGTGTCGAAGCCGTCAACAGGGGCATTCACGCTGTAAAAGGCATAGTGGTTGCGCCTTTCCTTGTATTCCGTCTTATGATATATGACGGAGCCATCGACCTCCACCTCTCCGGTAGAGAAATTGCGCTGGAAATTCTCCATGTCTGTGGCAGCATTCCACAGGCACCATTCCGCAAAGGAATAGAGCTTGAACTTCCTTGACGAAGATCCTGTATTGCGTAGCGTCACCTTCTGCACCTCGCCCCACACCCCGAGAGGCACGAAGAACAGCACGCTTGCCTCGATCCCGTCCTTTGCTCCGGTGATGCGTGTATAACTCATTCCGTGGCGGCATTCGTAAAAGTCCAATGGAGTCTTGCAAGGCTTCCATCCCGGCGACCACACTGTGTTCCCGTCATTGATGTAGAAATATCTTCCTCCGCTGTCCATGGGGACATTATTGTAGCGGTAACGTGTGATTCTGCGGAATTTAGCGTCCTTATAGAACGAATAGCCGCCGGCAGTGTTGGAAATCAATGAAAAGAAATCATCATTGCCAAGATAATTAATCCATGGCCACGGAGTCTGCGGATCAGTGATCACATACTCGCGCGCAGCATCGTCGAAATGTCCGAAAGTCTTGTCTGTCATCGTTAAATGAGGTTTTAACAAATTTACTAAAATATGCCTATCGTCGGACGGAATAGTTGTTATAGTATCAATATTTATGAAAATAATACTATTCTCAAAAGTACGGCCCTACCAAATCCCACCTTCAGATTCACAGACAAATCCCAAAAATTTAAACATTTTCTTAATTCTAATATGGCAACAGTAAAAATCAAATTCAGACCGTCAACAGTTGACGGCGGCCAAGGCTCAATTTTCTATCAGGTGATCCATAATCGTGTGGCCCGTCAGCAAAAAACAGGTTACCGTCTCTATGACCATGAATGGAACCGCAGCTTGTCTCAGGTAATATTGCCTGAACCCGACGGGAGCAGAAAACGTTATCTTTCGGAGATAGGAGACAGGATAAGGAGGGATGGGAGGCGTTTCCGGAAGGTGATAGAAAATCTTGAGCGTTGCGGGGGTGATTATACTGCAGATGATGTGATAGCGGAGTTTGCAGGCAGTGATCCCGAAAACTGTCTTTTCCCATTTATGGAAAGCGTAATCACCGGTCTGAAGAGATTGGGCAAAGTGCGCACTTCTGAAACATACGCGACGACCCTTTGCAGCTTCAGGCGTTTCAGGAAGGGCAAGGATATGCCGTTAAATGAGATGGATTCCGATATGATGATGGCATACGAGGCATATCTGCATGAGAATGGAGTGAGTCAGAACTCTTCGTCATTCTATATGCGGAATCTTCGGGCTGTTTATAATCGGGCTGTTGAAAAGGAACTTACCCCGCAGCGGTATCCGTTCAGGCATGTATATACCGGAGTGGACAAGACAGCCAAGAGGGCTGTGCCTTTAAAGGTCATCAGGGAGATCAAAGATATGGATTTCTCAATGAATCCGGCCTTTGACTTCGCTAAAGACATGTTCCTGTTCAGCTTTTACACTCGCGGTATGTCATTCGTGGACATGGCCTATCTCCGTAAGAAGGACCTGCAGAACGGCGTGCTGTCATATCGCAGGCGCAAGACGGGGCAGCAGTTGTCCGTCAAATGGGAGAAATGCATGCAGGATATTGTTGATAAATACGATACATCGGGATCCGACCGTCTGCTGCCTGTCATCAAGCCTTTCAGCGGGACAGATGAACGCAGACAGTACATATATGCCGCTCATAATATCAATCGCTGTCTGAAAATCATCGGGCATGGGTTGGGATTATCCGTTTCGCTGACACTGTATGTCGCCCGTCATGCATGGGCAAGCATCGCCAGAAGCAAGAATGTCCCGCTGTCGGTAATAAGTGAAGGCATGGGACACGATTCGGAGGCTACGACACGCATCTATCTTGCGTCATTGGACACAGTGGCCATAGACAAGGCAAACAGTATGATATTGAAATCTCTATGAATACGGGATTGTTGAACAGATGAAAGTTCTCTTTGGAAGAGAAAATGATTACCATCGCAAAATTACATTTTTTTTCAAGTAAATGCCAATAATCGCGCAAAAAAATCATGTCATGTCTTGATTTTGTTTTGCATGGGTGCCGATTGTTGAGCAAAATGGAAGTCCGGCTTTGTCTAAATCCCTTATTTTCACCCGAAATCTGTCTCTTAAGTTTTCTCTTCCAAAGAGAAGTTACCTGACAAATGAGGAAAATATATCTCGATATTTTTTATAAACCATTAAAATTCAGTTGATTATGGACAAGAAAAGAGCATTTGACTACTATGAGGTTCCGATAGTGGAGATCATAGAGGTGGAAGTGGAAAAAGGTTTCGCTTCAAGTGGTGAATCCGGAGAATGGGACGAAGGATTAATGTAAAACGAACATTCTGACTAATACATTTGAATCATGAAAAAAGTGACATTATTTGCGGCTATGGCTGCATTGGTTTTCGTATCCTGCAACAAGGACGAAGGTTTACAGCTTGAGATGAGTAATAATACGATTACGGCTTCCATGGAATCTGATGCTCCTGAAACAAGAACGGCATTTAACCGGGAAAGCGGTGCGCTGTATTGGATTACGGGAGACGATATTGCCGTATTAAATACATCCGGCACCTTTACCGAATATACTTTGAGCGCGGGAGCAGGAACAACGGACGCAACATTTACTGCCAAGGCAAAGAATAGTTCCAATGCCGCATACGCATTGCATCCGTATAGTTCAGGTCATAAGTATGAGAACTCAGTCTTGTCTTTCAATCTTCCTGACTCTTACACATATGAAGAAGCCGAGAAAGGCGATGAATATGGTGTCGCTCCTATGATTGCTCAGACAGAAGAGACTGATGCTTCGGATTTTTATTTTGAGCATCTGGGCGGTGCATTCTTCTTTACAATCAAAAATCTTCCTGCTGGTACAACTTACTTCAAGCTTGAGGCTGACGAGCAGATTACAGGAGATTTTGCTGTCGTAACAAATACCGAGACCGGCAAATTTGAAATATCATTACCTGATACGCAGACTGCATCTGCTGTAACCGTTAACTTCCCGGCAGAGCAGGCGACAGCAGACAAGAAATTCTTCATTCCTCTTCCTGTCGGAACAATTGACGGCTTCAGAATCAGCGTGGGCACATCTGCGGGTGAAACATGGAGTTATACTTCAACAAAGTCCAACACGATTACAAGAAAGAAATTGCTTGCGATGCCTGAAGTAACTCTTAATGTTACAGTTGATGGAAGCGTAGCGACAGAAATCTCCACACCAGAACAGCTAAAAGCTGCACTAGTAAATGGAGGAACATATAAACTTACAACCGCACTCACATTTAATGAGCAGTTAACCTTCAACAATGTTGATAAGGCTTTGAATATTGATCTTGGAGATAACACCTTAACTCTTAGCACGACTTCATACGGTATAGTAAACAAAGCTGGCAAGTTGACTATTAAGAATGGTACAATTTCTAGTTCAAATCCTTTTGCAGCATTGAGCAATTATTATAGTTCAAGTAACGCTGCCAATATAGAGACTGTC
>CAYXMV010000156.1:0-4001 GCA_964466235.1 uncultured Muribaculaceae bacterium
AAGGAGATGGCCGGTTCGCCAGTAGTAAAGGTTATGGATTACACTAAGCCTGAGGAGACCGGACTTCCGTCATCCAATGTGCTTCAGTTCTATAATGAGGCCGGTGATGTGGTGACTGTGCGTCCGTCCGGTACAGAGCCGAAGATCAAGTTCTATTTCGGCATCAAGGGTTCTGACGCAGATGCAAAGAATGAAGTTCTGAGAGCTCAGTTCAGCAGATAATACCCTATAAAGGCTACGCCCTTCTGCAGATCCTTTCCTCTTTTCGGGAACTGATTGCTGCAGAAGGGCGTTTCTTTATATATACCAGTGATTCTTAGGCCCTGAAAGGGCCGTCAGAATCTATTTCTTCAGGTAGTCATTGATGGCGGCAGCGGCTTTTCGTCCTGCACCCATTGCGAGAATAACCGTAGCGGCTCCTGTCACTGCGTCTCCACCGGCAAATACTCCAGGGCGGGTAGTAGCTCCGTTGTCGTCTGCCACGATGCAGCCTCTGCGTGTCGTCTCGAGACCAGCAGTGGTTCTGGCTATCAGCGGGTTCGGTGATGTACCCAATGACATGATGACGGTATCCGTCTCTATCTCGAACTCTGAGCCGGGAATCTCCACAGGACTGCGGCGTCCGCTTTCATCAGGCTCTCCGAGCTCCATGCGGATACATTTTACAGCCTTCACCCAGCCATTCTCGTCTCCGATCACTTCCACAGGGTTGGTCAGCATTGCGAATTCGATTCCTTCCTCCTTTGCGTGATGGACTTCCTCCTTACGGGCAGGAAGCTCGTTTTCGGTACGGCGATACACGATCGTAGTCTCGGCGCCGAGCCTGAGAGCAGTTCTTGCGGCATCCATGGCCACATTTCCTCCTCCCACCACAACAACCTTCTTTCCTGCGTGGATAGGGGTGTCATAGTCATCACGGTATGCCTTCATAAGGTTGTTTCTCGTGAGGAACTCGTTAGCTGAAAATACTCCGTTGTAATGTTCTCCCGGGATGTTCATGAAGCGTGGAAGTCCTGCTCCCGAGCCGATGAACACGGCTGCGAATCCCTCCTGGTCCATGAGATAGTCGATTGTAACCGTCCTTCCGGCTATGACATTTGTCTCGATCTTCACGCCGAGAGCCTTCACGTCCTCAATTGCCGGAGCCACGACCTTGTCCTTAGGGAGTCGGAACTCAGGAATACCGTATTCGAGTACTCCGCCTGGCCTGTGAAGCGCTTCGAAGATGGTCACTTCGTGTCCTGCCTTTGCGAGGTCGTATGCACATGCAAGACCTGCAGGGCCGCTTCCGATCACCGCCACCTTGTGGCCGCTTGCCGGTGCAATCTCAGGTTTCACACCACCGTTTTCCCTGCTCCAGTCTGCAACGAACCTCTCAAGTTTGCCTATTGCGACAGGCTCGCCCTTGATGCCGAGTATGCAGCTGCCTTCGCACTGGGTTTCCTGCGGGCAGACTCTTCCGCACACTGAAGGAAGCGAAGAGTCTTCTGCGATTATGGCTGCAGCCTTTGCGAAATCTCCCACAGCCACATTTGCGATGAATGCGGGAATCTGAACATTTACAGGACAGGCACCCACGCAGCGAGGATTCTTGCAGTTGAGGCATCTTGTCGCCTCGAGCTGTGCCTCCTCGACATTATAACCATAGCATACCTCCTCAAAATTGGTAGCTCTTACTTTCGGATCCTGTTCGCGGACAGGAACTCTTGGAATCTTGTTTGCCATTATTTACCCCTCCCGATTCTGCATTTATGATGTTCGTTGGCGTCCTTCTCCTCGCTCACATACATCCTCTGACGGCGCATGGCCTCGTCGAAATCAACGAGATAACCGTCGAATTCAGGACCTTCCACACATGCGAAGCGCACCTTGCCTCCTACTGTCACGCGGCATGCACCGCACATTCCCGTACCGTCAACCATCAGGGTATTGAGACTGACGATCACAGGAAGTCCGAGCTTTCTGCATGTGAGAGTGGCGAACTTCATCATGATCATAGGTCCGATGGCCACAGCCTGGTCATAGACCTTTCCGTCCTCCGTGACAAGCTTTTCGAGCATTGCGGTGACGAGACCCTTGAAGCCTTCCGAGCCGTCGTCCGTACAGATGTAGAGATTGTCGCAAACACTCTCCATCTCTTCCTTATAGATCACCAGATCCTTGGTCTTTGCACCGATTATCACATCTACGGCTACTCCTCTTTCATGGAGCCATTTCACCTGAGGATAGACAGGGGCGGTACCGACGCCTCCGGCTATGAATACATATTTCTTTCCCTGAAGCTCTTCATCCCTCATTTCAGTGAAGTCTGAAGGAATGCCGAGAGGGCCTACCACATCGGCAAATGCTTCTCCTTCCTCGTATGTGCATATTTCAGTGGTTGATGCACCGATCTTCTGGGTCACTATGGTAACAGTGCCGGCTTCTCTGTCGAAGTCGCTGATTGTAAGGGGTACACGCTCACCCTGCTCGTCCGCCCTCACAATGAGGAACTGTCCGGGCTGAGCTGCAGCTGCAAGCCTCGGAGCCTCCACCCTCATGCGGCAGATAGTAGGAGTCAGCATGTCCTTGGATACTATTTTATACATTACGATATGTTTTAGGTTTCAATAACAGACAAAGTTACAATAAAAACCGACACACTCCCGGATTTTCGAAAAAATATTATCTTTGCACACGATACTTCTAAAATTGCTTCAAGTATGAAAAACAGACTTTTGACAGCTCTCTTATCGCTTGCCTTTTCGTGTGTAAGTCTCAGTGCTCAGACAGCCGAAGAGGCCGACCTTGACGTGAAATATGCTGCGGATATGCTGCAGCCCGGAACTTCTGCCCCGGACTTCACCCTCAATGACATCATAGGCAGTCCTGTGAAACTCAGTGACCTCAGAGGCAGAAAGGTAGTGCTTCAGTTCTGGGCCTCATGGTGTCCGGACTGCAGGGCTGAGATCCCTCATATCAAGGAGATGCGTGAAGCATCGGATCCGTCGGAGATAGTCTTTGTGGCCGTATCATTCGACCGGAGCGAAGAAGCCTTCACTGATTATGTGACGAAGAACGGGCTCGGCGGCATCCAGCTCTATGACCCGGCAGGAATGCGTGACTCGGCAATCGCCAAGGCCTATCACGTCAGCTGGATCCCTTCTCTGTATCTTATAGATGAGAACGGCAAGGTACTGCTCGCCACAGTCGTTTTTGACAAGCTCAAAAAAATGACCGACAGCCTTAAATGAAGCCTGCCGGTCATTTCAATTACGACCTGAATCCCGTTTCTGCCCCTTGAAGCTGCCGAGGTGTAGAAATTACAGGTGAAACATGGGTATGACTCCCAAAGATAACGATCAAGGGCGACTCCGAAGAATCGCCCTTGATAAGTGTATCTATCTGAAAATCAGATATGTCTGCTATTAATACTCCTCTTCGTTAAATAAAATACCATTGTCATATAATGTGATGATACCGATACGGTTAATTTTGCTTGAAAATCCCTTGTAGCAACCAGTGAACAACAATGAATACTGTGTTTTTCCGCCCCTTAAAACATTGATATTCAGAGATATACAAAACTTCTATTCTTTGTCCTTTGCAACATTGCAGAATAAGTATAATTATTCCAATATCTCAAACTCATCAACCTCCGGATTGATTGCCAATCCATATCCTTTTAAATGGATTTGTCCGATACTGTCGATGAAATCTACAGCTCCGACAACACAATTCATTCTATGGACTGCAACATCCTTTCCATTGTTATCATCCATTCTGATGATCCTGATTTTATGTCCTTTTTTATAGACACGTTTGTTGTTGTCACAAATTTACCGTATTTTTGTGACAAAATATAGGCTGTATGAATAGTGTAACATCGAAAATAGAACAACAAATTTTGTCTTTGGAGAAAGGAAGTATCTTCTTTCCCGATGATTTTGTTGATTTGGGAACACCCGATGCTATTAGGCAAACTCTTACAAGGCTTTGCAAAGAAGGTTTGATAATTAGGG
>CAYXMV010000157.1:0-3975 GCA_964466235.1 uncultured Muribaculaceae bacterium
CAGACACAACATGGGATTTATGGTATTGGATGCCTGGGCTCAGGCATCCAATATTCTTTTTGAGTCTGGCAGGTACGGCAGTATGGCGACTGTTTCCTTCAAGGGCAGGAAGTTTCATCTTCTTAAGCCATCTACATACATGAATCTCAGCGGAAAGGCTGTGAGGTACTGGATGAACGAACTGAAGATTCCGGTAGAGAACATCATTGTCATTTCTGATGACCTGAACATACCTTTCGGCACCTTGAGGCTGCGCAAGAACGGTAGTGCCGGAGGCCATAACGGTCTGACCAACATCAATGAAATGATCGGGACTCAGGATTATGCGCGTATAAGGGTCGGAATAGGCAACGAGTTCGGACGCGGACATCAGATCGATTATGTGCTCGGGACTATTTCAGAGGAAGAGCTCGGACAGATGCCTGAAATAAGCAGAAGAGTCATTGACGGAGTGAAGGCATGGGCCACTATCGGACCAGACAGGGCCATGAATGTGGTCAATGTGCGTCCAAAAAAGGATTAAATTCCTCTTTTCTACAATTCAAAGCACTGAATATGTTAAATTTAGCTATAAAAATTTGTTTTTTTGCGAGAATCTCTCTACCTTTCCGAAAGTTTTGATGCTAAACGTTTAACAATCACTTAAAATTATTAAAAATGAAAGCACTTGTAGATCAGATCAAGGCAGAGTATGAGGTATTCGCAAAGAACGCTGACGCTCAGGTAGAGAAGGGTAACAAAGCTGCTGGCGCACGCGCTCGTAAGGCTGCTCTTAACCTCATGAAGTTGATGAAGGATTTTAGAAAGGTTTCTGTTGAGGCTTCTAAATAATTTATTCACCAACAACAATCTAAGGCTGTCCGGTCAAGGGCAGCTTTTTTTGTCGCCTGCAGGGGCTCGCATCAGCGACTTCAGTGGATATCGGGAACACCATGTGTCTGTGATTGAATAATCTTGAGCCGATTATCGGGCGAAGTCGAGAAATCTTTCTAACTTTGCAGTTTGTATAATTGAAATAAAAGAAAATGGATAAGAACAGTTACGCATTGGGCATGAGCATCGCCCACAACATGATGTCGTCAGGCATCAGGTCAATCGAATTCGACGATTTTGCAGCCGGAGTCAAGGCTGTGCTTACAGGATCGGAGCCGGCAGTGTCATTCCAGGAGGCCGGTCAGCTCCTCGAAAAATATTTTGCGGAACTCGAAGCTGAGCAGAAGTCTGAGGCAGAAGCCATGAGTGCTGCCATGCGCGAGGAAGGTGAGGCTTTCCTCAAAGTGAATGCAAAGAAGGAAGGAGTCGTAGTGCTTCCGAGCGGACTCCAGTATAAGGTCATCACAGAGGGAAGCGGCAAGAAACCTTCTGCAACGTCGCAGGTGAAATGCCACTATGAGGGCACCCTTCTCAACGGCGTCAAGTTCGACAGCTCATACGACCGTAACGAACCTGCAGTCTTTGGTCTCAATCAGGTGATCAAGGGATGGACAGAGGGCGTGCAGCTCATGTCTGAGGGATCGAAGTACGAATTCTATATTCCTTACGACCTCGCTTATGGTGCAAACGGCGCTCCCGGTGCCATTCCTCCATACGCAACTCTCAAGTTCATCGTGGAGCTCATAGAAGTGCTCTAATCATCATTCGACCGGGCATAGCGAGTGGAGAAATCTATATTCGAAATATTCACCCTGATAACGGGCATAGTCTATATGGTACTGGAAATCCGCCACCACAACTTCATGTGGGTGGTGGGTGTCCTTACCAGTGCAGCCGCTATGTGGGTGTTCTTCGATCAGGGACTCTACGCCTCATTCGGACTCAATACCTATTATCTCATAACAGCCTTCATCGGTCTGTGGCATTGGACAAGGGACAGGCACAGATTAGATGGAAACAGATCCGAAGATAATGCTGCAATAGTACTGAACCGTCTGACTCTCAGAACGGTGCTGGTGAGTCTGTTTTTTGCTGTGGCAGGGACCTTTGCGCTTGCCCGGGTGATGGAGATGGTCGAGAATCCGATGTCATATCTTGACTCCGCCGTGGCAGTTCTGAGTGCCATAGCCACATGGTGGCTTGTGCGTTCCTACATCGAGCAGTGGTGGCTGTGGATTCTTGCCGACACGATGAGCACGATCCTCTGTCTGGCCCAGGGAATGTGGTGGATGGCGGTCCTTTATGCAGCCTATACCGTTTCGGCGGTCATCGGCCTGAGGTATTGGCATAGGCATGGTGTGGTTGTATCGGGCAATCGATGACGCCGCTTGTCAGAGGTGAAAGTGATCAATAACAGCCATTTATGATAATCATAGCAGAAAGCGGAGCTACAAAGACCGACTGGCGTCTCATTACTGACGACGGTCAGGTCCGCAGCGCATCCGGTCCGGGACTGAACCCTTCCGTCCTCGAGCCTGAACAGATCAACGGCATCATCGGCTCCGTGATACCTCAGCTTAATCCGGAAGGCAGGACGGTTTCTGAAGTCTTTTTCTATGGAGCTGGACTTGTCTCTCCCGAAGCGGCCTCACCCTTGGAGGATGCACTCGGGAGGTGGTGCCCGTTTGCGGATGTCACCTTCAATACCGACATGCTCGCTGCAGCCCGGGCACTTTTCGGTGACGGCAGCGGAATCGTGGCCATTATGGGGACCGGTTCCAACAGCTGTCTTTATCAGAATGGAGAAATCGTGAGGAACATCCGGCCGGGAGGCTTCATCCTTGGAGATGAAGGCAGTGGATCCGCGCTTGGAAAATCATTCGTATCCGATTTTATAAAAGGGCTTCTGCCTGAGCATCTGGAGAAAGACTTTAAGGATAGGTATGGTTTTGATTATCAGAGCGTTGTCAGAAAGGTGTATCGTGAGCCGGGTCCTTCTGCCTTCCTTGCATCATTCGCCCCTTACATTCTTGAGCGTCAGGATGATGAGTATATGGCAGGACTGCTTGATGAATGTCTGGATTCATTCGTGAAACGTTCTCTTTCGCGTTATGGAGCAGAGGAAAATGTCGGCGTGGTCGGTTCTTTCGGATGTGCCTGCGAGGCTATGCTTCGTCAGGTCGGCGAACGTTACGGACTGAAATTCATCTCCTTCCTCAAATCCCCTATAGATATGCTGGTGAAATATCACTGCAGTCTTGAGATCGGGAATTAATATGTGTGAAAATGGCATATAAAGAAACATACCCCTCGAAACTGCTCGAAGACGCAGTTGACGCAATAAGTTCTCTTCCGGGAGTAGGCCGCAGGAGTGCCCTCCGTCTGGCTCTGCATATTCTGAAGCAGCCTCAGGAGAATGTTCATCATTTTACAAAGGCTATAGACAATCTCCGCGACGAGGTGAAATATTGTCGTGAATGCAGGATGATAGCGGACGGAGATGTCTGCGCCATCTGTTCCGACCGTTCGCGTGACCGCAGGACCATCTGTGTCGTGGAAAGCGTGCGCGACGTGATGAGCATCGAGAACACAGGCCAGTATCATGGGGTGTATCATGTCCTCGGCGGCATTATCTCTCCTATCAACGGCATCGGACCTTCTGATCTTACTATCCGTGAACTTGTAGCCCGTGTCGCCTCTCTGGTATCTCCGGAAGCTATGTTTGAAGCTGAAGCCGGATGCGATCCCGTTGACGTTCCTTCTTCCGATGTGACGCCGGAAGTCATCCTTGCCCTCAGCGGTGATGTCGAAGGCGAGACCACCTCATTCTACATCTACCGCCAGATCGCTCAGTACGGGGTCAAGGTCTCATCCCTCGCCCGCGGATTAGGTTTCGGAGACGACCTTGAGTACGCCGACGAACTCACGCTCGGCCGCTCGATCGTCAACCGACAGATTTTCCGTCCCTGAGCAGCCGCTTCACTCCAGTAAAAACGGGTTCCGTCATTATGTCAAATAATTTTGGCATTCTGAGATAAAAATAATACCTCAAGTTTGACACTTGCTTTCTAAAAAAGAATGTTGTTATAGGGGTCTCAGATA
>CAYXMV010000158.1:0-3956 GCA_964466235.1 uncultured Muribaculaceae bacterium
ACTAAAGTAGCTGCAATAAATTGCAGGGATTTAACCCCAGTTTAGATATTAAACACGATAAGAGTCTTCATGGCATATAGATTTTACCGCAAAACTATTCGCAACTATCTCTCCCACCAATAACATTTGTTAATAAATCATATATTCGCATCTAAAAATCACTCAAAGCATCAAACCGCAATGCCTGAAATCAGATATTCTGACAAATGGATTAAGAGCAGATGTAAACTCAGACTATTGTAATTAATAAGGATATATCTAACTTTGTTCTGATGAATCGCAATTTGTGCGTCACGAAAAAAATATCAACTATGAAAGAGATATTTGACATATTCAATCAGATGTCACCATACCTGCTTCTGGGTTTCCTGTTTGCAGGAATAATGCATGCGTTCATTCCGCATAACCTGTACGGCAAGTATCTCGGTGGATCTTCGTTCAGTTCGGTCCTTTATGCCGCGATCTTCGGCATTCCCCTACCTCTATGTTCATGCGGAGTGATTCCGACAGCAATGTCACTGAAGAAGGAAGGAAGGAAGGAGCATCAAAAGGGGCAACTGTTTCATTCCTCATCGCGACACCGCAGACGGGAGTAGATTCAATAATAGCGACCTATTCGCTGATAGGTCTGCCTTTCGCAATCATGCGTCCGCTGGCAGCCCTTGCGACAGCGTTGTCTGGAGGTCAGATGGTCAACATCTTCGACAAGAAAGATGACTCCAAAGCTATAGGAACTGCATCTGCAACTGCTGTCCAGAAAAAGACCTTTACCGGAAAGTGTCTGACGGCATTAAAATATGCGTATGTCGATATGATTCAGGACATTGGCAGATGGCTGATCATCGGACTGGTTGTAGCCGGACTGATTACAGCATTCATTCCTGAGTCCTTCTTTGCAATGTTCTCGGGCAATTCGCTGCTCAGTATGCTGATTGTGCTTGTATTCGCTATTCCGATGTATCTCTGTGCAACTGGGTCGATACCGATTGCTGCTGCCCTTATGCTGAAGGGACTTTCGCCAGGTACGGCTCTAGTTCTCCTGATGGCAGGTCCAGCTGTCAATGCAGCATCAATGCTTGTCGTCGGAAAGGTTTTAGGTAAGCGTACACTTACGATATACATACTTTCGATCATTATCGGAGCCATTACATTCGGTTTAGGTATCGACTACCTCCTTCCTCGTGAATGGTTTACAGGAACTCTTACAAAGATGTCAGCCTGCTGCGGCGGATCGACACCTTGGTTCAATATCGGATGCAGTATTGCGCTGCTTCTCCTTCTAATCAACGCCATGATACTGAGATTCAAGAAGAAGGATACCTGCAAGGAGCACGCCTGTGAATCGAGCGTCAGGACATATAGGGTCGAGGGTATGAGATGCAACCACTGCAAGACCAATGTCGAGAAGGCACTCATGTCTATTAAAGGTGTAGAGAAAGTAGAAATAGATCTGGCTTCCGGCTCTGTGACTGTCGAAGGAAAGATCTCAGAATACACGATAAGAAAGACCATTGAAGCATTGGGATATAAAGTCCTCTAAATTTATACGTTCATACATGCGCTATTGGCCGGTGGTCTGCGGAATAATCTTCGTGGCGCTGGCCCTTACCCTCGGCATCCTCGCTGATTCAGTTCCAGCCCTTCAAAGGCTTCTGATCCTTTTCTTCATGATTCTCACACTGCACGAATTTGAAGAATATGTATATCCGGGAGGATTCCTCTGGGTTTTCAGCGTAGTATCCTTCTTCTACGGTGAGACTATACCTATATCTGTCGTAGCTACCGCTGTATTCTGCATCTTTGAATGAATTGTCCATATTGCCGGCATTAATGTATTACGAACAGGCAAGCCATACAACGCGATATGACAGTTGCCTATAAAACATCCCATCCAGTTTGAAATCTCCCCTCTATATTCTTTAGCCGTCCTCCCGAAAGTGTTTTTGAAAAGCCGACAGAAATACGACGGTCCGGATATTACTCCGGCAATGACGAAGAAACCTGGACACAACTCTTCACCGGAGTACCCATCATTGACACCATCAGAAAAAATCCGCTACAACGGCAAAACCACCATCTTACGCCTAAGCCCCGAAGCATACGACCTCTACAAACAATGGTACAACACCGGCAGAGAAACAATGGAACACGCCAGCACATCCTACATCGGCATCACCACCAAAATGGAACGCTACTGCGCCCGATTCGCCCTCATCCTCGAAGTCCTCAGATACACCTGCGGACAATCCGACCTCACATCCATATCCGCCCAGTCAATGAAAGACGCCTTCAAACTCACATACTACTTCATAGCCGGAGCCCAGAAAGCCCTCAATGTCAGAACGCACCTTCAAAGACTGGATCAAGACAGCCATCTTCAAAAAACTCGACTACGGAACCTACGAAAAACGCTACAAATAACCATAAAATCCTACCCCTTTGCACTCCCTGCACTCTCCGCACTCTTCACCAATTCCACCAACCCCAAAATGCAGAGAATGCAACCGGGGTTGATAAATCCAAATCTTTATGATTACATTTGCAGAAAGAAACACGGAAAACGATATGGAATATACCGTATATTGTGACGAAACCTGTCACCTCGAACACGACAACATTAAGCCAATGGCCCTCGGAGCCGTATGGTGCCCTAAAGAAGCAAAAGATGAGATCTTCAAAAGACTGCGAGAAATCAAGGTTGAACACGGTCTGAAACCAACTTGTGAACTCAAATGGAATGCCGTATCATCAGCAAAACTCGCATACTACATCGATGTCATCAACTACTTTTTTGACAATCAGGATCTGCATTTCCGTACTGTCATAGTTCCTGACAAATCCGTGCTGAATCTCTCTGAGGCAAAAATGTCTCACGACTCTCTATATTACAAACTGTACTTCGATCTTCTTAAGACCATCATCGAGCCAAAGTCATCATACTACATCTACCTTGACATAAAGGACACCAACAGTCAGGACAAGGTAGATAATCTGCAGGCACATCTAAATCAGTCTCACTATGATTTTGACAGGAATATGGTCAAAAGAATTCAGCAAGTCCGTTCACACGAAATAGAACTTGTAGGACTTGCCGACTTCCTTGTAGGTGCAATATGCTATGTCCATAGAGGTCTTCAAACAAGCAAAGCAAAACTCGCCATCATAGAAAAGATCAAGGAACGTTCAGGTTACAACCTCCTTCAGAACACCCTCTACAAAGAGGATAAGATGAACATATTTATTTGGAAAGGAGTAAAGTAATATGGCCATATCATTAGACAACCTTCCAAGAATCATCACATTGGAAGAATACGGAGGCAACTATCAGGCGTACATAGATGCAATCTATGATGTATTCTTCCGTGATTTCATACAGCACAAGGCCACATTCGGAACGAATAAATTGAATCTGAGGTTCAAGCCATTGCAACAGAATCGTGCTTATGCATTCTATCACATGACTCACGTTGGAGAAGATGAGGACAACAGACTCCCGGATCTCCGCAGATGCGAAAGAATGCCTTGGGCAAGACCTACGATAGAACAGGCTGAAGCAATGGGCTTAAAGTTCTGGGAGCAAGATCGTCGTAATGGAAAACGTATCTGTATATGGTTAGAAGCTGAGAATAACGAAAACTATTTTGTAGTTCTGTCCGTAAGAAAAAAGTATGTTCTTCTACTGACGGCGTTCTATGGCAACTATCCGAACTATGCCCAAAAGCGAGAGAAGGAATATCAGGCTTGGAAAAAGAAAGTTGGCAGAGACTTCACTCCTGATGAACTAGTAAAGGATATTATGTCACGTATTCCGGATGATGAGGAAAACTAAACCTCCATATAAAAAGCAAGGACCGCCTTGCGACGATCCCGTAACCTCCTTTGACAACATGGTCAATGAGATGATGCAAAGATACAAAAATTATTATTAGTAGTATCAAATTCTTCAGAAAATTCAT
>CAYXMV010000159.1:0-3938 GCA_964466235.1 uncultured Muribaculaceae bacterium
AACAAACGTCACAGGACGAGTGCATACTGTTGGACGCCCTAAATTGACCACTAACCATAATTATTCGAATGAATTGAGTTCGCGAGGGGCTGCAGAGGAGGTTGGAGAGTTTCAGGTGAATTTTTGGGAGAGTTTGCTGATTATCAAAAACATTTGATATATTTGCAGGAGAAAGGCTTTGCTATTGTTAGCATAGTCATTGTTAGAATTGAATCTCTATGAACAGGACACAGATAGTTGAAGCGATAGGGCAAGCGCTCTCTGGTTTTAAACCGGAGATTGAAGTTTTGCTTTATGGATCTGAGGCAAGAAATGAGGCTCGTCCGGATTCTGATATTGATATCTTGGTCCTTGTGGATAGGGAGAATGTCTCAATTGATGACGAATTGAGAATTACCGCTCCGCTTTATGATATTGAACTTAAAACCGGTGTTCTTATCAATGTCTTTATAATGCCGAAGATCAATTGGGGCAAAAGGATTACTCCTTTTTATGAGAATGTGACAAGAGACGCTATAGCCTTATGACGGAGCAGGAAAGAATAGATGTCGTCAATTATAGGATAGAGAATGCAGAAAACACTTTGAAAGAAGTGTTGGATCATTGCGAGAACGGATATTATAATACTGCAGTCAATCGTCTTTACTATGCTTGTTATTATGCTGCTTCAGCATTGTTGATAAAACATGGCATTGAAACCAAATCTCATGACGGTGTGCGTCAGATGCTTGGAAAGGAGTTTGTTCTCACAGGGAAAATCCCGACCGAACTTGGTAAATTTTATTCATTGGCTTTTTCAAAAAGAAGTGCCGGAGACTACGAAGATTTTGTAAATCATACTGAGAAAACAGTTCTGGATATGTATCCTATGGCTGTAAAGTTTGTAGAATGTGTCAAGACACTTCTGTAACAATTTTGGGAGAGTTTGCTGATTATCAAAAACATTTGATATATTTGCAGGGGAAAGGCTTTGCGATTGTTAGCATTGTCTTTGTAATTTATTATAGAAAACAAAGTTATGGCGATTGCTATTAGTAACATACCTGTGTTGAAGGGGAAAGAAGCAGAGGACTTCGTCAAGAAGGCTCAGGAGGCTGAAAAGGAGAGAGGAACTATTGATTTCTCTCGGGAGAGAGTTGCTATGCATAAAATACTGGAGAAGGCTCAACTTTGATAATATGGGATATTTGGAGGAGAATGGTATTTTTACTTCATTGAGTGAAGATATCATAGCAGGGGCGAAGGACTTCAGTTGTGGCCATCCTGATCTGGATGATTTCTTTCATAACGATTGTATTGCTTATTCTAAGACTCTGTTCGGAAAGAGTTACTGTTTTTGTTCAAAAGATAATAGAAACGACATAATCTGTGCTTTTACTGTTTCTAATGCCAGCATCTTCACTAATCGACTGCCTAATTCGAGGAAACGTAAAATCGGACGAGTCATACCATTTGAGAAGCGTGATCTGATTTATCCGGCTGTTCTGATAGGTAGGTTAGGTACGAATTGTAAATATCAACATCTCCATATCGGCACGGAATTAATGGATTTCATAAAGGCATGGTTTACGGAGCCTCATAACAAGACAGGATGCCGATATCTTGTTGTAGATGCATATAATACTGATATTCCTATAAACTATTATTTAAAGAATGGTTTTGATTTTATGTTCAGTTCAGAAGAGCAGGAAAAAGTATATCGGAATATCCAGGATGATGAGCCCCTTAAGACAAGGCTTATGTTTTTTGATCTGATTCGCATTATCGAATAACATTGTTTCTCTGATTTTCCCGTCCCGGTCCAAGGGACGCGCGTCAGCATTGTATCAAGAATATGATTATGATAAAACTACTGATTATTGCAGCACTGCTCGTGGTGCTGGAGCTGGTGTATTTCAAGATCGCCGATCATTTCAACATCATCGACAAGCCGAACGAGAGGTCGTCGCATTCGACGATTGTGCTGCGTGGAGGCGGGGTAATTTTCTCGCTGGCGATGGTGGCATGGGCGGTTATGACGGCTGTGCAGGGTGACTGGAAGGTGGTCCTGGACTATCTGCCGTTTTTATGCGGATTGCTTTTGGTGGCGGGCGTGAGTTTCTGGGATGACGTGAAGTCGCTGCCGGATTCTGTGCGTCTTGTGGTGCAGTTTACTGCTATGGCTCTGATGTTCTGGAGCATGGGAATCATGCATTGGGATATGTTGTGGATAGTGATCCTGGCGCTGATTGTGTGCGTCGGTGCGACTAATGTGATCAATTTCATGGATGGGATCAATGGCATTACGGCAGGATATGCGTTGGCTGTGCTGGTTCCGTTGGCGCTGGTGAATGGATGCCCGATCAGGTCGGGCATGACGGGAGGAACGGAGTGCATAACGGAAGGAGCGGAGTTCATGGCGGGAGGATTCATCGATCAGTCATACCTTATAGTGGCGATCATCGGTGTGCTGGTGTTCTGCATCTTCAATTTCAGGCCGAAGGGAAAGGCCAGATGCTTCGCAGGGGATGTCGGCAGCATCAGTATCGCTTTCATCATGCTTTTCGCAATCGGAAGGCTCATTGTGCAGACTCAGGATGTGACTTATCTGATATTTCTGCTGGTTTACGGCATTGACGGATGCCTCACGATATGCCATCGCATCATGCTCCACGAGAACCTTGGCGAGGCGCATAGGAAGCACGCCTATCAGTTGATGGCCAATGAATTGAAGATCGGTCATGTGAAGGTCACGCTGCTTTATATGGCCTTGCAGACAGGGGTCTCGTTAGGTTTCATATATTTATGTCCGGATACCGTGGCTGCACATTGGATTTATCTGATCGGGGCGGTCGTCGTGCTGGCTGTAGCGTATGTGTTATTTAAGAAGAAGTACTACCATCTGCATGAGGAATATCTGGCTTCGTTGAAGAAATAAAGATTCTTCACTTCGTTCAGAATGACAAAGATATAATTCCATATGATAATAATATAGCTGAAATATATGCAAGTAAAGATAGACAAATCTCTTTTCGACAGCCTGACCGAACAGGCAAAGGTCTCGCCGAGGTTGAGGATGAATTATGATCTGCGCAACTCTTCCGAGGACACGTCGCAGAGGATGCTGAACGCAATCGAACCGGGTTCTGTCGTGCCGATCCACAGGCATCAGAAAACCTCAGAGACCGTCGTGGTCCTTCGCGGAAGAGTCATCGAGGAGTTTTATGACGAACTTGAGCGGATCTGTTCTGCGACTTATGAGGTGTCGGCAGGTGGCCCCGCTTGTGCATTGAATATTCCGGCCGGCCAATGGCACACCCTCCGCTCCCTCGAAAGCGGCACAGTGATCCTGGAAGTCAAGGACGGCGCTTATGAGCCCATCGGCCCTGAAGATGTTTTAAGTATGTAAATCAACCGTTTATGAAACAAGAATCAGTCACGCGTCTGCGCGAATTCATAGAAGTCGAGGCCCGCTCCTGCTCGATGGATCCAGCCCTGATCACACCGGAATATGTTTACAGGATGTGGGGAGGTAAGGTTCCCATAGAGGAGATCGAAGAGGCGATGGAATTATCCGGGTTCAAATATTGAATCCGGATATTTTTTTGATTAATTGC
This sequence comes from uncultured Muribaculaceae bacterium, assembly GCA_964466235.1. Taxonomy (GTDB): domain Bacteria; phylum Bacteroidota; class Bacteroidia; order Bacteroidales; family UBA932; genus Cryptobacteroides. The sequence continues at coordinate 3,597 of CAYXMV010000159.1, forward strand.
TCCAAAGCATTATCTTTGATACCGCAATTGCATAAAAAGCAATACCGCCAAAGCATTATAGATTATGAGAATTTTCCACGGCAGCGCAATAGAAGTCAAGACACCTGAAATCAGAACCGGAAGGTTCACAAAAGATTTCGGAGAAGGATTCTATTGCACAAAACTCAAGAGACAGGCCGGAAGATGGGCAATGAGAAAGGAAACTCCCACCATCAGTATCTATGAATATACCCCAGACAAAGCCCTTTCAATCCGCGATTTCAAAGGCATGACTGATGAATGGCTCAATTTCATTGTTGACTGCAGAAATGGCGTTCCACACAACTACGACATCGTAATCGG
>CAYXMV010000160.1:0-3890 GCA_964466235.1 uncultured Muribaculaceae bacterium
GCACAGGAGAAGGTTCAGAGATGTGGCGTTCGCTCGGTATGGTCGTGGCATGGGGTCTCTCTATATCGACTGTCGTTACTCTCGTCATCATCCCTACCATCTATGCTTCCCTTGCGTCATGGCAGGAGCGTCGTGCAGCAAGGAAGGCTGCACGCAAAGCCGCAAAAGCGTAGCCGATAAGTTGACATCATCAGATTAACGATTTAAATTTAGAAAACCTTAGAGCGGAGCGATAGCAAGTCCCCTCTCCGAGAGAGGGGATTTAGGGGTGAGGTAACGTGATTATATTTTCATATTCATGCACTTTGCAGGCATCCGTGATAAGTTGACATCATCAGATTAACGATTTAAATTTAGAAAACCTTAGAGCGGAGCGATAGCAAGTCCCCTCTCCGAGAGAGGGGATTTAGGGGTGAGGTAACGTGATTATATTTTCATATTCATGCACTTTGCAGGCATCCGTGATAAGTTGACATCATCAGATTAACGATTTAAATTTAGAAAATATGAAAGGTATATTTATAGCCTACGACCAGGCATACAACATGGAAGTAGCCGACGCCCTTGAACAGATAGGATGCAGAGGCTTCACAATGTGGCAGGACATCGCAGGCCGCGGCAGCGAGACCGGCGAACCACACCTCGGCAACCATGCCTGGCCTACGATGAACAATGCTATCCTCACATTCGTTCCCGATGAAAAGACCGATGACATACTCGCCGCTGTCAGGGCCATGGATGAGGAAACCCCGGCTCTTGGACTCAGGGCCTTTGTCTGGAATGTGGAAAAATCGTATTAATCGATATTCTCTATATTTTAAATAGGTATCAATGTTGTAAATCCAGTTGCAATTCTTTATATTTGCGATTGGATTTTCCGTTTTCGGGCTCTTGAGCCGTCGGTTCATGTCATCCTGAGCGGGGCCGGATAATTATCAACAATATAAAAACGTAAAGATATGGCACATGTAATTACCGATGCGAATTTCGCTGAAACCCTTAATACAGAAAAGCTCGTGGTCGTTGACTTCTGGGCTACATGGTGCGGTCCATGCAAGGCTATCGCTCCAATTGTTGAAGAACTTGCTGCAGAGTATGCCGACAGGGCTGTCATCTGCAAATGCAATGTTGATGAGTGCGACGATGTTCCGATGAACTACAACATCAGAAGTATCCCTACCCTCATATTCTTCAAGAACGGTGAAGTCATTGACAGGCATGTGGGTGCAGCTTCAAAGGCAGACCTTGCTGCTAAGATCGAATCTCATCTTTAACAGGTCGTGGTATGAAAAGAATTGTTGCTGCCCTTGCCTTTCTTGCAATCGCTCTGGCCGGAGCGTCTGAGCTCAGGGCTCAGAAGTATGGTGTGATTGCTGGTGCGTCGTTCACCAGCATGCAGAATATAGAGAAGAGCGCAAAGACCGGTTTCAATGTCGGCGCTACCGCTCAGTTCAGACTTCCGCTGGGATTCTCGATCCAGCCTTCCCTCATATATAACATGAAGGCGGCACAGGTCGGTGGTGATGCCCTCATGACATCTATGAATGTGGGTTATCTGGAGCTTCCTGTGTCTGTACAGTGGGGTCCGGATCTTCTCCTGTTCAGACCTTTTATCGATGTGGCTCCTTTCATAGGATATGCTGTCAACAATAAGATCAGTACTGAGGCTCTCAGTCTTGTTCAGGCGGTTTCGACCAATGAATGGGGCGGGATGAACAGATTCTCATACGGTCTTGGTCTCGGAGCCGGTGTCGAAGTCTGGAGACTGCAGCTCATCTGCCGCTACAACTGGAACTTCGGTCCTCTCTTCGATTCGGAAGGATCGTTGAATGTGCAGCCGGTCAATGAAATGTTCAAGGATAAGAATTTCGGTGGGGTAACCCTCTCTCTTGCCTTCCTTTTCGGTAAATAATGGGCATGAGGAAGATAGCGGTTTTCTGCTCCGCAAGAAAAGATATTGATCCGCAATACCACAAAGTCGCCCGTGAATTTGTCCGGGCGGCTTCGTTGCGTGGATATGGCATAGTGTCTGGCGGTACTATAAAGGGCACTATGGGGGAAATTTCGGATGAACTGAAGGAGTGCGGCGGTCATCACCTCGGCGTGATTCCGCGTTTTATGAAGCAGTATGTATATCCTGACCTGACCGAGGTCATCTGGACTGATACTATGGCTGAGAGAAAGGCGCTTCTTAGGAAGGATACCTGTGCGGTGGTTGCTCTTCCGGGCGGCATAGGTACTCTTGATGAACTTATCGAAACATTTGCCCTCGTACATCTCGAGCAGCATGAGGGAAAGATGTATGTGCTTGACCATGACGGTTTCTATGAGCCACTGAGGCAGCTGCTCGTGCATTACGTCAGGACCGGAATGATGAGTGAGGAGACTTTCTCGCAGATGGTCTTTGCGCGTACTGCAGAAGAGATTTTGGACGATCTTCAGAATTGATTTATGGATATCAGGTCTATCAGGGAATATCTCGGGAAGGACTGGATTGAACTTCAGGCCAGGATAACTGACGCCCTGCAGAGCGATATAGAGCTGCTCAATGCCACTAATGCATCTATCCTTGAACATTCCGGCAAACAGCTCAGGCCTCTGCTTGCCCTGCTTTTCGCGCGTGCGTGCTCCGGAGGATGTGTGAACGAGGCATCTTTCAGGTATGCGGCTGCGTCGGAGCTTCTTCACAATGCCACGCTTCTTCATGATGATGTGGCCGATGACAGCGACCAGCGCAGGGGAGTGCCCACCATCAGGTCTCTGATGGGCCCTTCGGTGTCGGTCCTTGTCGGGGATTACTGGCTTGTGAAGGCTATGGAGCAGATTCTCGGCGCAGGTGAGAGCGGTTCGAGAGTGATGAGGATATTCGCCAAGACCTTGAGCGACCTTGCCGAGGGAGAAATGCTCCAACTTCAGAAGGCTCAGGCAGGGGATACTGACCTGAATGACTATCTGAGGATAATCTATTGCAAGACGGCTTCGCTTTTCGAGGCATCATGTGTGTCAGCCGTCATTTCTGTCGGGGCTCCGGCCGGGATGGAGGATGCTGCGCTCAGATATTCAATAGCTCTCGGAAGTGCCTTCCAGATAAGGGATGACATGCTTGATTATGCTGGTACGGATCATGTGGGCAAGCCGCTCGGTGTCGATATTCTCGAGCAGAAGATAACCATGCCGCTGCTCGGTGCCCTGGCAAATGTCCCTGATGAGAAGGCTTCGGAAATAAGGAAACTGGTCAGGGATATATCCGGTAATCCGGATTACAGGGATGATGTCGTCACTTTCGTGAAGGAGAACGGGGGGCTTGAGGCTTCGCGTAAGGAACTTGACAGATTCGTGGCAGAGGCTGTGGCGGCATTAGATGTGCTTCCGGAGTCTTTTGAGAAGTCCTGCCTTGTGGAACTTGCATATTTTACGGCTAAAAGAATAATGTAGGGATGCGTTTTGCGGATGTCATAGGAAATGCTTCGGTTGCGAAGGTGCTCTCGTCGATGGCTGACAGCGGCAGGGTGGCCCATGCTATGCTGATGTATGAGAATGAAGGGTGCGGTGCCCTCGCCCTTGCTCTTGCGTACATCCAGTATCTCAACTGTGCCGATCCTTCGGAAGGTGATTCATGCGGCGTATGTCCTTCGTGCAGGCAGATGTCGAAGCTCATACACCCTGACGTGCATTTTGTTTTCCCTGTGAACAAGGGACCAAGGACTTCTGACGACAAACCTACATCGGAGTCATATATCAGATATTGGAGAGAGCTTGCTTCTGCGAATCCGTATTTTGTGGAGGCTGATCTTCAGCGGGCCATAGGCATAGAGTCGAAGAACGGGCTGATCGCCGTGGCTGAGGCAAAGTCCATAATCAGCAAGCTGTCCCTCACGTCCGTTGCTGAC
>CAYXMV010000161.1:0-3817 GCA_964466235.1 uncultured Muribaculaceae bacterium
GGTGTGGTTCTGGCGGTGGTCCTCTACTTTGTGGCTGAAAAGTTCAAGGTCGAGGAAGATCCGAGAATCGACGAGGTGGAGAAGGTATTGCCTGGTGCAAATTGCGGAGGCTGCGGACAGGCCGGCTGTCGTGCATTCGCGCAGTTCTGTGTTGAGTCGTCTCCGAATCTGGACAACTGTTTCTGTCCTGTAGGAGGAAACGAAGGTATGCAGAAGGTTGCTGCCGTGCTCGGTGTCGAGGTTGCCGCCAAGGAACCGATGGTCGCTGTGGTACGATGCAACGGAACTTGTGAGAACCGTCCTCGTACGAACGAGTATGGCGGATTCCAGTCTTGCCGTGTGAAGGCTGCTCTCTACAGCGGTGACACCGGCTGTTCTTTCGGATGTCTCGGATGCGGCGACTGTGTCGCTGCCTGCCAGTTCGGCGCCATCTCGATGGATCCTCAGACAGGTCTGCCTGTGGTTGACGAGGATAAATGTACCGCCTGCGGCGCGTGCGTGAAGGCTTGTCCTAAGAACATCATCGAGCTTCGCAACAAGGGACGCAGGAACATGCGCGTATTCGTGTCATGCGTCAATAAGGACAAGGGTGCGGTTGCACGCAAGGCCTGCAAGGCTGCCTGCATCGGTTGTGGAAAGTGCGCGAAGGTGTGTGCATTTGGTGCTGTTACCGTGGAGAACAATCTCGCATACATCGATTTTACAAAATGCAAGCTCTGCAAGAAATGTGTGGCTGAGTGTCCTACAGGTGCCATCCATGCAGTCAATTTCCCTGTTGTGAAACCAAAGGAGGAATAGAACTATGTTAAAGACATTTTCAATAGGTGGTATCCACCCGAATGAGAGCAAGATCTCAAGAAACTGCGCCATCGAAGTCCTTCCTCTTCCGTCGAAGGTTTTCATTTCTGTAGCACAGCACCTCGGTGCCCCTGCGACTCCTGTAGTTGCCGTGGGTGACAAGGTGAAGGTCGGCCAGGTGATCGCAGAACCTGCCGGCTTCATTTCAGCATACGTACATTCATCTGTGTCAGGTACTGTCAAGTCCATCGGACCTCGCAAGGACCTCGCAGGCAACTATATGACTCATATCGAGATCGATGTGGAAGGCGACGAGTGGGCCGAAGGCATAGACTTGAGTGACACTCTTGTCACCGCCATCCCTGACGATAACAAGGCCATTCTTGAGAAGATCAAGCTCAATGGCGTCGTAGGTCTCGGTGGCGCGACCTTCCCTACTCATGTGAAGCTCTGTCCGCCTCCGGGCAAGGTGGCCGAGTGCCTCATCCTCAACGGAGCGGAATGCGAGCCTTATCTTACTTCCGACAACCGTATCATGCTTGAGAGGAGCAGGGAGATTGTCGTGGGAGCCGCCATCATGAAGCAGGTTCTCGGAGGATGCAGGACAGTGATCGGCATCGAAGAGAACAAGCCGGAGGCCATAGCTGCCATGACTGCAGCAGTGGCTGAACTTCAGGCCTCTGCCAAGGGCTATGACGGAATCTCAGTGATGACGCTCAAGAAGAAATATCCTCAGGGCGGTGAGAAGCAGCTCATCGATGCTGTGATGGGCCGTCAGGTAAAGTCGATGGGGCTTCCTATCGATGTGGGAGCCGTGGTCCAGAACGTGGCTACATCCCTTGCGGTGTATGAGGCTGTCCAGAAGAACATGCCTCTCGTCACTAACGTCCTCACTGTGACTGGTGACTGCGTCCCTATGGAGAAACAGCACAACTACAAGTTCCGTATCGGTATGCCTCTTTCATATATTGCGGAACATGCGGGCGGCATTCCAGCCGAGGCTGTGAAGATAATCAGCGGTGGTCCTATGATGGGTAAGGCAATCGCCAACCTTGATGCCACCACAGTGAAGGGCTCTTCATCTCTTCTCTATCTGACGGCCGGGCAGACGGTGCGCGGCGTGGAGTCGGCCTGCATCCGTTGCGGAAAGTGTGCCGAGGCATGCCCTATGGGTCTGGAGCCTTTCCTTCTTCAGAAGTATGCCCGCCACAATATGACTGACGAGCTTGAAGAGAATGCCGTACAGGACTGTATCGAGTGCGGATGCTGCCTCTACAGCTGTCCTGCCAACATTCCTCTGCTTGACATCATCCGCATAGCAAAAGGCGACGTCATCAGAATTATCCGTGGCAGGGGACAAAGGTAAAAACCAGGTCCCTCCCACTCAAATTGATAACTAAACAACGCAGATTAATATAATGGAAAGACTTATTGTTTCACCTTCACCTCATCTTCATACAAAGACTTCCACGAAGTCCTTGATGAGGGATGTCGTGATTGCCATGCTTCCTGCAGTGATCGTATCCGTCCTCTTTTACGGATGGTCGGAGCTGCTGGTTCTCGGCGTAAGTGTCGCATCATGCGTACTCTTAGAGTTCCTCATCACAAAATATCTGCTCAGGAAGGCCTGCACGGTCGGCGATATGTCGGCAGTCGTGACAGGTATCCTTCTTGCGCTCAATCTTCCTGCAACCACACCATGGTGGGTGGTATTCATCGGCGCCGTCTTTGCAATCGGTGTAGCGAAGATGACATTCGGAGGTATCGGACAGAACCTCTTCAACCCTGCGATAGCGGGTCGTGTGTTCCTGCTCATATCCTTCCCGGCATACATGACCGACTGGACAAGGCCTCAGGGCTTCATAGGTGGCGGTCTTGATGCACTTTCCGGAGCAACTCCACTCGGACTTGCCAAGGAAGGAGGCGTGGCTGCCGTAGAAGGACTTGACTATATGGATATGCTGTTCTGCAACATCGGCGGTTCTGCAGGCGAGCTTTCGGCTATCGCTATCCTTGTGGGATTCGCGTACCTTCTTGTCCGCAAGGTCATCCGTCCTTATATCACATTGTCAATACTTGCTACCGTGGCCATCTTCTCCGGCATATTCTGGGGAATCAGTCCTGAGCAATACACCGACCCTGTATTCAACCTCCTTACCGGTGGTGTCCTTCTCGGATCGGTTTTCATGGCGACAGATTATGTGACCTCTCCTATGAGCAATCTCGGAGGAATAATATATGGTGTGGGAATCGGCGTGATCACAATGCTGATCCGCTATTTCGGAGCATATCCTGAAGGAATGTCGTTTGCAATCCTTATCATGAACTCAGTGGTACCTCTCATCAACAAGGTGTGCCACACTAAAAAATACGGGAGGGCATAAGCTATGGCAGTACAATCATCATTCAGGAATATGAGCGTGTGTCTCTTCGCCATCTGTATAGTATGCTCGGCTCTTCTTGCTGGAGTCTATGCACTTACGGCAGAGCCGATCGCGGCAGCGTCTGCTGCAAAGAACGAGGCGGCCATCAAGGAAGTCCTTCCAGAGACAGCTTCCGTAATCGAAGAGGAAAGGACAGTCGAGTATGAGGGCCAGCCATACGCATACAATCTCGCTTATGACGAGAAGGGTGAAGTTGTCGGCTGTGCCATCAATGTCAGCCCTGTGGGCTTCGGCGGTCCGATAGCCATAAAGGTGGGATTTGACCGCAACGGAGTGATCTGCAATACCAAGGTGCTCTCGCAGGCGGAGACTCCTGGTCTCGGTGCGAAATGTGTCGAACCTGCTTTCTCTGACCAGTTCAAGGGTTTCAATCCGGCTGAGAAGAAGCTGGCTGTGAAGAAAGATGGAGGCGATGTCGATGCCATCACGGCTTCCACCATCACCTCACGCGCTTATGCGGACGGTCTTGCACTTGCTGCCAATGTGTATGCGGCAATCGCCGGCACCCCTATGCTGATCGATTCTTATACAGGATCAACTGCTTCGGGCGAAGCTGCAACTGTCATCCCGAGCGA
>CAYXMV010000162.1:0-3782 GCA_964466235.1 uncultured Muribaculaceae bacterium
AATGCAGATCAGAAATTGCTGGACTTTGTAGAGAAGAAGTTCTCAAGAATCGAGAAATTCTACGATGCGATTACAGGAGTGGATGTAGCGCTTTCATTGCTTCCAGACCACGAAAACAAGAATGTAAAGGTGCAGGTGAACATTCCGGGAAGCACCATCGTGGTGGAGAAGAATGCAAAGACCTTCGAAGATGCAGTTGTTGACTGCGCAGACATTCTTAAGGAGAAACTTGTGAAAGTAAAGGAGAAAAGAGCAGAATAAACTATTCAGACTTTAAGGCAGCACCTTCCGGTGCTGTTTTTTTTATGTAGTTTTTGGTCATATTTTACGTCTAAAATATTACCTTTGTAAGATTATGGCAAAAGGATTCACAGAAACTGATACCCTATGCAGGGATATAGTGAGGGATGCCCGCAACGGCATATTCAAGCCGGTTTATCTTCTGATGGGAGATGAACCGTATTATGTTGATATGGTGTGCGATGCTATCCTTGAGTATTGTCTCGACGAGAGCGAGCGTGATTTCAATCAGACGGTGTGCTATGGTGCAGATGTGGATGCCGACGCGGTGATAACAGCTGCAAGGCGTTATCCTATGTTCGCGGAGAGGCAGCTGGTCGTGGTGAAGGAGGCCCAGATGATGAAGAGTCTTGAGGAAATCGCCCTCTACTGTCAGAAGCCTCTGGAATCAACTGTGCTTGTCCTTGCCATGCATGGTGCATCTGCCGATAAGCGCAAGTCTCTCTACAAGACTGTTTCCAAGATGGGTGTCGTGGTGGAATCCACGGCCCTGAGGGACTATGAGATGCCGAAATGGATATCCATGTTCTATCAGACGAAGGGACTCAGGATTGCCCCGGATGCCGCGGCCCTGCTTGCCGAGCATGCCGGCACCGATCTCAACAAGATTGCCATAGAGACGGAAAAGATGCTCAAGAATCTGCCTGAAGGTACTGTGGAGGTGTCGGCAGCCGACATAGAGAAGAATGTCGGGATAAGCCGTCAGTTCAGCATCTTCGAACTGACTAAGGAACTCTCGATGAAGAATTCGGCAAAGGCTTTGCGTATAGCTGCTTATATAGGTTCTTCTGCAAAATTTGCCATGCCGATGGCAGTGAGTGCCTTATATACGCATTTCTACAGGATACTGAAATATGGAGCTCTTCTGATGAAGAACCCTCGTCCTGGCAATGACCAGAAGGCTAAGGTTCTCGGTGTGAACCCGTATTTCTTTTCGGAATATGACACTGCCGTGCGCAACTACCCTCTGAAGAAATGTATGGCCGCCGTGGCCCTTCTCAAGGAATATGACTATAAGGGCAAAGGCGGAGATGTGGGTGAGGCCACTCCGGCGGAACTTATGGTAGAATTGACCGCAAGACTGTTAAATTTATAATATTATGGGACTTATTCAATGTAAAGATGTCTGCAAGAGCTTCGGTGAAAAGGTTGCTCTTGATCATGTGTCGGTTGATATCCCCAAGGGCAAGATCTTCGGCCTTCTCGGACCTAACGGTGCCGGAAAGACCACTCTTATCCGTATCATCAACCGCATCACCATTCCAAATGGAGGCGAAGTGCTCTTCGACGGACGCCCGATCACTCAGGACGATGTCGAGAAGATAGGATACCTTCCTGAAGAGCGCGGTCTTTACCGCAAGATGAAGGTAGGGGAGCAGGCCATGTATTTTGCTCAGCTCAAGGGAATGAGCTCACGTGAAGCTGCAAAGGAACTCAAGAAATGGTTCGTGCGCTTCGGTATCGAAAGCTGGTGGAACAAGAAGGTGGAGGAACTGTCAAAGGGTATGGCCCAGAAGGTCCAGTTCATCACTACCGTGGTCCACAAACCTTCGCTTCTCATTCTTGATGAGCCGTTTTCTGGTTTCGACCCGGTGAATGCACAGCTTATCCGTGAGGAAATCCTGCGTCTGCGTGATGAAGGAGCAACGATCATCCTTTCGACCCACAATATGGAGTCTGTGGAGGAACTCTGCGACAATATCGCCCTCATCAACAAGTCTCATGTGGTGATCACAGGAGGAGTTGACGAAATCCGTCACAAATACGGCAACAACAATGTGGAACTGATATATACAAGTTCTACGGCCCTCAAGGCTGAGCCCGGAGTATATACAGTGCTTTCTGATGATGACGAGTCGGGGCGTCATACAGCAGTCCTCGCCATTGAGAGCGGTGCTTCTGTAAATGATGCTCTTGCTGCGGTCCTCGGTCAGGGAGTCATGGTCAATTCATTCAAGGAACTCGTTCCGAGGATGAACGATATTTTCATCAAACTTGTAACAGAGGAGTAGTAAGCCATGAAATTCAGAAACATAGGAACCATCATCTCACGCGAATATCTTACCAAGGTAAAGAAGAAGTCATTCCTTCTCACAACATTCCTTGTACCTGTATTTTTTGCGGCAATGTGCATCCTGCCGAGCGTGATAATGTTTATGGCCAAGGATACGGGAAAGCGGGTGGCCGTCGTTGACCAATCCGGTATTGTAATGCCATACTTAGTTGATACGGAGTCTGTTGATTATATTGACCATTCTGCTGATGATCCGGACAGCCTGAAGGCTCATTTCAATGATTATGGCGTCGATGCCCTTGTCGTGATCTCACCTCTCGACGAGGTCAAGCGTACCGTGACAGTAGCTTCTTATTCGGAAAAGCCTCTGAGCATGGACATGAAGGAAGGGGTTACTTCAAAGGTCAATGATGCTGTGGAGGACTATCGTCTGGCCCAGTATCAGATTTCCGACCTCAAGCAGATAATGGAGGATATAAAGTCTGATGTATCCATGTCAACTTTCACCCTTTCTGAGTCAGGTGAGGAGAAAATCACATCTTCTGAGGTCTATATGATCATTTCGATGCTGCTTTCCATCATCATATATATGTTCATAGCCATGTTCTCGGGTATGGTGATGCAGAGCGTCATCGAGGAGAAGGCGAGCAGGGTAGTTGAAGTGCTGGTTTCATCGGTGAAGGCTACCGAGCTGATGTTCGGTAAGATAATCGGTGTGGCTTGCGTTGCCCTCACTCAATTCTTCCTGTGGATTGTCCTGACCCTTGTGCTCGTAGGAGGATTCTCTGCATTCGGTGGCTTCGACTCCATGATGGGTGACCCTGCTCAGGCGGAGCAGATGATGCAGATGTCGGGCATGGAGGCTTCTATGGGAGGCATGTCGGCAGAGGATATGATGGCTATGGCTCAGGATGAAAGCGAGATGGGTGCTGTCCTCAGCACGCTCAAGGATGTGAACTGGGTGCAGATGATCGTGGCGTTCATAATCTATTTTGCCCTCGGTTATCTTCTCTATGCTTCCTTCTTTGCGGCCATCGGTTCGGCTGTTGAGAACGAGGCTGATACCAACCAGCTTCAGATGCCGGTGACTGTGCCTCTGCTTCTGGCATTCTTCATCGCCATCTATGCATTCAATGCTCCTGACAGTCCTGTGGTATGGTGGGGATCTATGATTCCTTTCACTTCGCCTATAGTGATGCTTGCGAGGATTCCTTTCGGTGTGCCTATGTGGGAGCTTGCGCTTTCGGTCGTGCTTCTGGTGGCAACGTTCATCGGATGCGGATGGGCTTCGGCCAAGATTTATAAGATCGGTATCCTTATGTTTGGTAAGAAGACCGGTTTCAAGGATCTTTGGAGATGGCTCAGACAGAAATGATACTGTCATTTCGAGTGAGCACGGCGAATCGGGAAATCTTTAGAAACTGTTTAAAATTTTATCATTTGAAATATTATGATGAATTTTCGAGTA
>CAYXMV010000163.1:0-731 GCA_964466235.1 uncultured Muribaculaceae bacterium
AACCAGCTCAGCTGGCAGACATACAAGCTTCAGGACTGGCCGTACAACTTCCTGTTCAATACAGGTATCTCTCATAACCTCAGTTATACCCTGAGTCTTACGAGAAACTCCACCGACCAGCAGATATATCCTCGTCAGGGTTCTGATTTCAGCTTTGCGCTCCAGCTTACTCCTCCTTACTCCCTTCTCAGAAAGAAGGATCATGGTATCCTCGATTCAGAAGGCAAACCGACAAGAGTATCGGACTGGCGTGACATAAATTATGACCTTCAGACATCTCAGGACAGATACAGATGGATAGAGTACCACAAATGGACATTCAAGGGTGCCGTCTATGCCAAGCTTGTCGGCGACCTTGTCCTGATGGCCCGTGCTCAGTTCGGCTATCTCGGATACTACAACAGAAACTGGGGATATTCTCCGTTTGAAGGCTTCCGTGTCGGAGGTGACGGAATGTCCGGATATGACACATACGGATCAGAAATAATATCGCTCCGCGGTTATGAGAACTACTCTCTTACCCCTACGGCAGATTCGGATTATACGACAGGAAATTATTATGCGGGTAACGTCTATGACAAGTTCACCGTCGAACTCCGCTATCCTGTCATCCTGCAGCCGCAGTCAACGATCTATGCTCTGCTCTTCCTCGAAGGAGGTAATGCCTGGGCGGACATAAGGAAATTCAATCCTTTCCAGATCAGAAGGTCTGCCGGAGTCGGTGTGAGGGG
>CAYXMV010000163.1:741-3567 GCA_964466235.1 uncultured Muribaculaceae bacterium
GTTCCTTCCGATGATCGGACTTCTCGGAGTTGACTGGGGATACGGATTCGACAACCATGACGGAAACGGCGGCAGCCAGTTCCACTTCGTCATAGGCCAGCAGTTCTGATGAATCCGTCCGGCGCATCCGGCGGTTCTCATAGAAGGGGCTGAAACATGATAAATAAATAAAATTAAGAATATATTATGAAAAAAGTGATCATCATCGCAGCAATGGCTCTCATGTCAGCAGCTGCAACAGCACAGGAAACATTGAAGCTCGCATTCGTTGACTTCAACGAGGTGATAATGCTTATGCCGGAAATGGATCAGGCGAGGGCTACGCTTGAGGAAAACCAGAAGACCAACAATGAGATCCTCACGGCAATGTACGAAGAGTATCAGACAAAGATTCAGCAGTATCAGCAGAAGGCCGAGTCATGGACTCCTGCAATCCGTCAGAGCAAGGAGAACGAGATCGTGGAGATCCAGTCAAGGCTTGAGCAGACCCAGCAGAGCCTCCAGCAGGAACTTGCAGAACTTGAACAGAGCCTTCAAGCCCCTATCTATGAGAAGGCTCAGAATGCCGTGAATGAACTTGCTAAGACCAAGGGGATTGCAGCAGTGTTTGAAAAGAGCTCTCTTCTCTATGTCGATCCTGCTCAGTTTATCGATCTTACAGCGGAGGCGCGTACTGCCCTCAACATCCCTGAAGACCGTACTCTTGAGACTCTCCGTGCGGAACTCATGGCCAAGCAGCAGGCTGCTCAGGCACGGTAATAGTATTGATATACAGAAAGATGGCAGGCCATGTATCGGTCTGCCATCTTTTTTGTCCGTAAAAAACTTAGAATTTATATTCCACATTCGGGAAAATTGCATACATTTGTATCAAAATCTTAATTTTTAGTTTAAAACTATCATTAATACGGTATGCAACATAAGGTTATTGATACTAAAGATGTTGTAATCAGGTTTGCAGGAGATTCGGGAGACGGTATGCAGCTCACCGGGTCTCTTTTTGCTGACATGTCTGCCATCTTCGGTAACGAACTCTCAACATTCCCGGACTATCCTGCCGAAATCAGGGCGCCTCATGGCACGGTGTCAGGTGTGTCTGGATTTCAGGTCCATATCGGTAGCGGGAACGTGACCACCCCCGGTGATTTCTGTGACCTTCTCGTGGCCATGAACCCGGCTGCTCTCAAGGCTAATGCCAAATGGCTCAAGAGGACTGCTATGGTACTGATCGATTCTGATACATTTGATGAAGACGGTCTCAGGAGGGCCGGCCTGAAGAGCGATCCAATAGCGGAACTCTACATCGAGGACAGGACTATTATCATTGCGCCTATCACCACTCTCACGGAAGAGAGCCTCAAGGACAGCGGTCTCGACAGAAAGACTATCGACAAGTGCAAGAACATGTTCACCCTCGGAATGGCATGTTATATATATAACCGTCCGATGGAGTACATCTTCCAATATATCGAGCGCAAGTTCGGAAAGAAGAAGCCGGAGATGATCGCACCTAACAAGAAGGTGCTTCAGGACGGCTACAATTATGCATCCAACATACAGGCGATACCTAATACATACAATATCGAGCCGGCACACCAGCCGAAAGGACTTTACAGGAACATCACTGGCAATCAGGCCACTGCATGGGGACTTCTTGCTGCTGCCGAGAAGGCTAACCTTCCTCTCTTCTGCGGCTCATATCCTATCACCCCGGCTACCGGTATCCTTGAAGAACTTGCTGTCCATAAGAGCCTCGGAGCAAAGACGCTTCAGGCAGAGGATGAGATCGCTGGCATCTGTACAGCCATCGGTGCCGCCTTTGCCGGCAATCTTGCAGTGACAACGACATCCGGTCCTGGCCTTTCACTCAAGTCGGAGGCCCTCGGTCTTGCCGTTATGACAGAGCTTCCGCTCGTAGTCATTGACGTCCAGCGTGCCGGTCCTTCAACAGGTATCCCTACAAAGACGGAACAGACCGACCTCAATCAGGCTCTCTACGGCCGTAACGGAGAATGTCCTATGGTCGTGATGGCGGCCCATTCTCCTGCAGGCTGCTTCGACGCGGCATTCAATGCTGCGAAGATCGCCCTTGAGCACATGACCCCGGTCCTTCTGCTTACAGAAGGTTTCCTCGGCAACGGATCCGAGCCATGGCTCATCCCGTCAATGAAGGATTATCCTAAGATTGTTCCTCCTTTCGCTCAGCCTAATACGGCGTACAAGCCATTCATGAGAGATCCTGAAACTCTCGTGCGCAAATGGGCGGTTCCAGGAATGGCGGGTTGCGAACATCGTGTAGGCGGTCTCGAAAAGAACCATGAAGGTGTCCTTTCGTCAGATCCTCTGAACCACGCCATGATGGTGCGCGAACGCGCGGAGAAGGTAGAGAAGGTAGCCGACTTCATCCCGCAGCTTGAGGTGAACGGTGCCGGATCCGGAAAACTTCTCGTTGTCGGCTGGGGCGGTACATACGGCCACATCCTTTCTGCCGTCCAGGAAGTACGTGCAGAGGGTGTCGATGTAAGCTTCGCTCATTTCGACTATATTCTTCCTCTTCCAAAGAACACGGAAGATGTGTTCTCGAAGTTCGACAGAATACTTGTATGCGAACTCAACAGCGGACATTTCGTGAACTACCTCCGCGGCAGGCTTCCGAAGTTCGAATATGTTCAGTATAATAAGGTGCAGGGACAGCCGTTCCTCGTTCAGGAACTCGTCTCAGCAATCAAAAATAACCTCTAAAATGTCATTCTGAGAGAAGCTCCCTCCTGTCATTCCGAGCGGAAGCGGGTCGAAGAATCTTAAAAAGCAATCAACTATGCCAAG
>CAYXMV010000164.1:0-3375 GCA_964466235.1 uncultured Muribaculaceae bacterium
CACGTCCTTCACCACATTCAGTTCATGGAGCGAAATGACGGAATTGGTGAGCTGCCCGTCATTGGCCTTTCCGTCAACAATCCTATCGACAAGGGCTGAAATATGCTCCGGAGAATAGTCCTTGAGACTGCGTGAAGCCGCTTCTACAGCATCACAGAGCATAAGGATCACCTGTTCCTTCGTTACAGGCTTCTCTCCGTCATAGAAGAATTCCGCCACATCGTCAGGATCGCCTCCGTCATTGAGATACTTTGTATAGAAATAACCGGTCGATGTGGTTCCATGATGGGTCTTTATGAAATCCCTTATGATTTCAGGAAGACCGTGCCTGTCCGCCATGGCCAGTCCGTCAGATACATGACGGATGATTTCCTGAGCGCTCTCCTTCGGTGT
Source organism: uncultured Muribaculaceae bacterium (assembly GCA_964466235.1). Classification (GTDB taxonomy): domain Bacteria; phylum Bacteroidota; class Bacteroidia; order Bacteroidales; family UBA932; genus Cryptobacteroides. The sequence goes on from CAYXMV010000164.1 coordinate 394, forward strand.
CAGTTCCGTATGATAATGTACGCCCGGAGTCTCGTTCTCGGTGAAGCACTGAGGATTCGCGATCTTTCCGATGTCGTGATAGAGGGCGCCAGCACGTACGAGAAGCACATTGGCATCTATAGCGCGGGCCGCCGCATCAGCAAGGTTCATCACCTGAAGAGAATGCTGGAATGTACCCGGTGCCTTGTCGGCAAGTTCGCGGAGGAGCTTGTTGCTCGTATCACTGAGATCGACAAGCTTAGAGTTGGATACAAGCTTGAATATCTTTTCAAATAGATAGATCAGAGGATAGCCGGCCACTGACATGAATGCGCCGAGAGCCATCCTCACGATGGTGTTATAGTCATTCAGGCCGCCAGGTCCGTCAGCAAGACGGAATGCACCCCATACAAGGACCATCACCACGAACACTATGAATGCAGTCACGAACTGCAGCCATCCCTTGTTGAAGAATCCGAACACCATTATTCCCACACCTCCTGCCACAAGATACATCAGGAACAGTTCCATACCCTCAGGAGCTATCACAAGCATAGGAAGCAGAGAGATGAGATATACGGCAAACACCATCCTTGTCTTGAAGAATGCAAGTAGATAGAGGGCTATGAGCGTGAACGGAATCATGTAGAACAGAGACGGATTCGTCATCTCCACGAGACACGATGCCACAGCCGCAATGGTAAAGACAAGCAGGAGATAGAGATACTTGTTGTACTGTCCGAATATCGTGTAGTTGCAATAATATATCGCAAGGAAAAGCAGAAGCACAAGGGAGAATGCTATGAGTATATTGGAAAGCCACTGATATACAGTAGGCGCGTCATAACCCACACTTGAATTGTACTCGGCACGGTATGAATCCAAAAGCTGCTCGATCTCGGCCGTAACTGTCTCGCCGTTGTTCACTATCACCTGTCCGGCCCTGACTATGCCCGAAGTAGGAGAAATGTTCTCGACGCTTTCCTCATGAACAATATCCGTGGTCTGCTGGTCATAGACCAGGTCAGGCCTGATGAGTTCGGAAAGATTTGCCGCCGTCCAGAGACTGTCCATATTCAGCTTAGGGAAGGAGGACTTCAAGGTCTCGAGCATGTACGCTGAAGCCTGTTCAACTGTAAACACCTCTGAAACAGGCACTTTCACAGCTCGCCTGTCCTGCTGGACATATATCTGGCCCGCAGGATTCTCAAGTATTCCGTCCTGAAGTCCTACAGATGAGACCACACCCTTGGAATAAACGCCGGACAAGGCGTCCGCCACCGCGCTCCGCACGTATGAATAACGTCCGAAGTCCTTGCCTGACAACCTCTTGTCGAGGTTGCTCACCGCCTCAAGATCCAACCTGAAATATGGCACGACGCTCGACCATGCCTGCATTCTTTCCTGCTGAAGCTGAGCTTCAGTCTTGAGCACAGGGAAATCAAACTGAGATATCAGAGTCTCATACATCCACGGTGAACCCTTCCTGTAGTCAAAAGTGAACTTCGGGTTCCTCGGAAGGAGGAATACCAGAAGGATGAAGATTCCTATCAGCGGAAGATAGACCTTGTAACCGCGTGGCAGATTATTCTTTTCCATTAAAATCAACATTCAGTGCCGTCACTCTCGCAACGGCACTGATTACTATAAATTCATATTACCTTTTACTTGATGGCCATATCGACAATATCGCCCTCATCTCCGTCATAATAACCGGCGTCCAGCTTTGCACGCACCTCTGTGAATGCCTTGAGTGTACGCTCGACATCCTCCATAGAGTGTGCCGCAGTCGATATGATACGGAAGATTACCATGCCCTTAGGAATCACCGGATAGATGACTACTGAGCAGAAGATTCCGTAGTTCTCGCGAAGATCGACAGCCATTCTTGATGCCTGTCCCACTCCTCCCTTGATCTGTACAGGAGTCACACATGCCTCAGCTGGTCCTATCTCGAAACCGAGGTTGCGGAAACCGTCCTGAAGAGCCTTTGTGATGGTGAAGAGCTTCTTGCGGAGTTCGTCACCTTCCTTGCTCCTGATGATCTCGAGTCTCTTGAGACCACCCTCGACGAGGGCCATAGGAAGGGACTTTGCATAGATCTGAGAACGCATGTTGAAGCGGAGATAGTTGATGATCTTCTTAGGACCTGCAACGAAACCGCCGATAGATGCCATTGATTTGGCGTATGCTCCGATATAGAGGTCAACCTCATCCATTACGCCGAAATGCTCGGATGTACCACGGCCCGTAGGACCCATGTTACCGAATCCGTGAGCATCATCGATGAGGATTCTGAACTTATACTTCTTCTTGAGTTCGACAATCTTGTCGAGGAATCCGAGAGCTCCTGTCATACCATAGACACCTTCTGTGATGAGGAGGATACCGCCGCCTGTCTCCTCACAGAGCCTTGTTGCCCTCTGGAGAGTCTTTTCACAGCTTTCGTAGTCGTTGTGACGGAAGGTCATTCTCTTGCCCATGTGCATGCGGGCACCGTCGATGAGACAAGCATGAGCCTCTGAGTCATAAACGATTACATCGTGACGATCCATGAGTGCATCGATTGTGGAGAGGATGCCCTGATAACCGAAGTTGAAGAGGAAAGCGTCTTCCTTTCTCTCGAACTCGGCAAGCTCTCTCTCAAAACGCTCGTGGAGGTCCGTATGACCTGTCATCATACGGCTTCCCATAGGGTAAGCAAGTCCCCACTTCGCTGCAGCCTCAGCATCTGCCTTCCTTACTTCAGGATGGTTTGCAAGACCAAGGTAATTGTTGAGACTCCATACAAGGACATCCTTGCCCTGGAACTTCATGTGAGGTCCGAGTTCACCTTCAAGCTTCGGGAACATATAATAGCCGAAAGCCTTTGCAGCATACTGGCCGAGAGGGCCACCTGAATGCTTCTCGATTCTTTCAAAAATGTCAGTCATAACTGTTGATTTATGTTTAGAAACTGTTTAAATTTTTCTCCGAAAAGTCATTAATTGTTGAAACTGAATA
>CAYXMV010000165.1:0-3243 GCA_964466235.1 uncultured Muribaculaceae bacterium
AGGATGTGACTGATGCATCGTTCAGATTCATCTGCAAGGAATTCGGCGCAGACATGACATATACGGAATTCGTATCGTCGGACGGACTGATACGTGATGCGAAGAAATCGCTCGCGAAGCTCGTCACATACGACTATGAGGCCCCTGTCGGCATCCAGATCTATGGAAACATTCCCGAGGCTATGGTCGATGCCGCACTGATGGCGGAAAAGGCTGCGGAGATTGCAGGAGGCCACGGCGCCGACCTCATTGACATAAATTTCGGATGCCCGGTCAACAAGATTGCAAAGCGCGGGGCCGGATCCGGAATGATGAGGGAGCCCGACAAGATGGTGGAGATAACCCGAATGGTTGTGGATGCCGTGAAGCTGCCTGTGACCGTGAAGACCCGGCTTGGCTGGGACGAGGATTCGAAGATAATCGTCGGACTGGCGGAAAGGCTGCAGGATGTGGGCATACAGGCCCTCACGGTGCACGGAAGGACACGCTGCCAGATGTATTCGGGAGAGGCCGACTGGACGCTGATCGGAAAGATCAAGGAAAACCCGAGGATGCATATCCCCATCATAGGAAACGGTGACATAAATTCGCCGCAGAAGGCCGCAGAAGCCTTTGACAGATACGGAGTTGACGGAATCATGATAGGTCGTGCGACATACGGCCATCCGTGGATATTCCGCGAGATCAGGCATTATCTTCAGACGGGGGAGATTCTTCCGCAGATGAGCGTGACGGACAGGGTAGCCTTATCGAAAAGGCACCTTGCGAAATCGATAGAGATAAAGGGAGACAGGGTCGGAATACTTGAGATGAGAAGGCACCTGTCATGCTATTTCAAGGGTCTGCCGGATTTCAAGGAGACGAGGCTCAAGTTAGTGACGCTGAACGATCCGCAGGAACTTTACGACACATTGGATTATATCGCGGGACGCTGGGGCGGCTTTGATGCCCCTTTGGCCGGTAACATTTATAATATATGATAGACAAGATACTGCTGTTCCCATATTGGTTTGCCCTCAGGTGCAGACATTTCATGTATGACCATGGACTGAAGAAGGTTCATGAGGCCGACGTGCCCACAATATGCATAGGAAATGTAACTGTCGGAGGCACTGGAAAGACGCCTCATACTGAAATGGTGCTGAGAACTCTGCTTGCCGACTCCTTCTGGGGCGGAAAGAGGCTTGCAGTGCTTTCAAGAGGATATAAACGGGAAACCCGGGGATTCCAGCAGGTCACTGCCGGAGGAAGCGCAAGAGACTTCGGAGACGAGCCTATGCAGATAAAGGGCAGATTTCCTGATGTGACCATTGCCGTTTGCAGGTCAAGGGCCCTGGGATGTGACTTCCTCGCCCACCCGGACAAGCTCCAGACATCGAAGAAGGCACGCAGATGCATGGACAAGGAATTCCCTGCTGCGGATCTGATAGTCCTTGACGACGCATATCAGCACAGGGCGCTCAAAGCCTCCGTATCAATAGTTCTCATAGATTATAACAGACCGGTGACAAACGACCATCTCATGCCTTTAGGCCGGCTGCGCGATCTTCCGGAAAGGATTTCGGCCGCTGACATCGTGGTGATTTCCAAATGTCCGAAAGATATAGACCCTTGGCAGAGAAGCAGATGGGCACAGGCGATCGGCCTTTCTGGCTATGACGGGGATACCGGATACGGTTTCCGCAAGGACGGTTCGAAGCAGCATCTTTTCTTCACGACAATCGGCTATGACACGCCGCTTCCTGTCTTTCCTGAGGGTGACTCAAGGTATGTATATTCAAAGAAGCTCATACTTTTCTCAGGAATCGCGAATGACAAGCCTCTGAGACATTATCTCAGCAGTTCGTACAAGCTTCTCAGGCATTTCGAATTTGCAGACCACCACAAGTTCACGCGTTCCGATATGAACGGAATCATCCGTGAGGCACGGAACTTCCCTACAGCCGTTGTGATGACCACAGAAAAAGACTGTCAGAGAGTCCGCGACTGCGCAGATCTCCCTGACAATTTGAAACAGAGACTGTTCTATACTCCGATACAGAGCGAATTCATCTGTGCCGATGACCGCAGGCTGTTCGCAGAGGCACTCACCTCTTTCCTGAAATGATTTCATTCTGAACCTCTACGGAGGCATCATGAATCGCATTGAATACTGCCGTGAGGAATTTTTCCGAGAGGCCGTATTCGCTCCCCTTTTCCACTACTTTGGCCAGCACGGCATCCCAGCGTGAAGTCTGGAGGATGGCGATATTGCTGTTCTTCTTGTATTCTCCTATCTGACGGCTGACCTTCATCCTCGATCCGAGGGCATATAGGATATTCTCATCGATTATGTCTATCTTGGCGCGGAGCTGGTCTATGTTCTCCTTCCATTCCTTTGAATCAGAGTCTTTGTCACGCACGGTTATCTGATTGTAGAGCATATCGCTGAGTTCATCAGGCGTAAGCTGCTGTCTGGCATCGCTCAGGGCCGCCTGCGGATTGCAGTGCGACTCTATCATGAGGCCCTCGAATCCGAGATCGAGCGAACGCTGAGAAAGTTCGAGGATATAGTCCTTGCAGCCGGCCATGTGGCTCGGGTCCACGAAGAACGGCAGTTCGGGATGACGGCTTCTGAGTTCTATAGCCACCTGCCAGTAAGGATCGTTGCGGTATCTGATCTTGTCGAAGGTGGAGAAACCGCGGTGGATGACTCCCAGTTTCCTGATACCGGCCCTGTTGAGACGCTCGAGGGCACCTATCCAGAGGTCGAGGTCCGGGTTGACCGGATTCTTGACAAGTACAGGAATGTCCGTATCCCTGAGGGCGTCGGCTATTTCCTGGACGAGGAAAGGATTTGCGGTCGTCCTCGCTCCGAGCCAGACAAGATCCACTCCGAACTTGAGACATTCATACACATGCTTCTCGCCGGCCACTTCCGTAGCGATCTTCAGGCCATATTCCTTCTTGGCCCTCTGCATCCACCTGAGACCTTCTGTACCTATGCCTTCGAATGAACCCGGATGCGTCCTCGGCTTCCAGATTCCCGCACGGAACACATTGATTCCCAATTCTCTGAGACCTTTTGCGGTCTCCATAACCTGTTCCTCGGTCTCTGCGCTGCAAGGTCCTGCGATAACGCTTGGCCTCGGCTCTGTGAACATACCCCATTCATAGAGGGGAATGACGTCTAATTTCTTGTTTGCCATATTTAGAAACTGTTTAAATTTTTCTCCGAAAAATCATTAATTGTTGAAACTGAAT
>CAYXMV010000166.1:0-3158 GCA_964466235.1 uncultured Muribaculaceae bacterium
AATCTACTCGAAAATTCATCATAATATTTCAAATGATAAAATTTTAAACAGTTTCATAATTTGCCAAAAAAAGTTGGCAACATTACATCATAAATCGCTGCTGCAGAAATGCAACAGCGATTTATATTTATACCGTTGTCCGATGACAGGTTACTCTTCGCCTAACAGGGCGTTGAAACGGTCACGTATCGAGGTGGCGAAATCGGTATCGCCATAGATTTCTGCAAGGTCGGCCACGTACGACAGACAATTATAGCAGGCCTCGAATTCGCGACGGGCGTAGTCATAATAGTTGAGGAAGAACTCTGACGAATAGAGAAGTTCATCAACAAACCTTTCCGCAAGAGCGAGAGCCTTTTCACGCGCGCCCGCATTATAATAGGTATCGATCATGTCGATTACCATATACTCGTTCGAGAAACCGAGATAGGTCATGTCGAGAGGGAAATTCTCCTCAGGGACACATTCCTGACACATGTCGAGAAGCTCGACAGCACGTTCCGCATCCCCGATCTTAAGCATCTCCTTAGCCGCATTCACGAAGAGATTCCTCTGCGAGAGTACCCCGCAGAACGTATAGAAGTTCTGATAATCAACAAAATAGTCATTCCTCTTGAGAGCATCCCACTTATAGACGTTCTTCACTTTGTCATAAAGATCCTCAGGATCGGCAAACCCTATGTCCGTGCTCTTCGTCTTGTTCTTTATCGGCACGAACCTGTATGAGAATCCCTCGTACATGAGATAGTCCTTGATGCCTATGTTTATGTCTCCTCCCATGCTGAGAAGGTTGATAGGACGGTACCACTGATAATTTGAAAGGAGATCGAGCATGAAGAGTTCCTGTTTCGTGAGATAGTTCTTGTCTGCAGGAATCTCAAGAGTGATCTGATCCGGAATCTGGTCGGCATATTTCTCGTCAAGGATACCGTACTTCAGGACATTCTCCTTATTGACAGGCAGGACGAGCTTGCGCGACATGATATAATCGACATTCTTTCCGTTCGAAAGAGGAATCTTTGCCTCAGGATGCTTGAATATGCGCATCACATCGGACAGAAGGATAGGCGCGTTACGCGTGTCATATATATATATGAATTCATTCGTGCCATAGAGATACTGCTGCGGGCCGACAGTAAGGTCGAGAGGCGCAGACTCGTTCACGGCATATTTCATCTGGTCGATGTGCCAGTCGGTTCCGAGGAGGGATGTGTTTGCTATACGGACATCCGTGCGGATTCCTTCAACCTCCTGGGCATACCAGAGCGGGAATGTATCGTTGTCGCCGTGAGTCACAAGGATGCCGTTGGGGCCGACGGAATTAAGGTAGTTCGAGGCCATCTCCACTGCCGTGTAGCGGTTGCTGCGGTCATGGTCGTCCCAGTTTTCAGCGGCCATAAGTGCAGGCACAGCCAGCATTGCGGCAGTGACTGCCGAAGCGGCTGCAACATCGGTCACACCTCGACTGCCGTCGGCATGACGGGCAGCCATCTTCTCGGAGATCCAGCTATAGACCGCTGCGACGGCAAGTCCGATCCAGATCGAGAACGAATAGAAGGAGCCGGCGTACGCATAGTCACGCTCACGGACCTGATATGGTGGCTGGTTTAGATACACGACGATGGCTATACCCGTCATGAAGAACATGAGGAAGGTAAGCCAGCAGCCTCTCTTGTCGCGTGCGAACTGGAAGAAGAGTCCTATGAGGCCGAGAAGGAGAGGAAGCATGTAGTAGTGGTTCTTGCCCGGATTGTTCTTGAGATAGTCCGGTGCATCGGACTGGTCGCCGAGACGCATTCTGTCGATGAACCCTATGCCGCTCTCCCAGTTTCCTGCGAAGATGTCACCCGGAGTCGGGCTGTGTATTTCATTCTGACGCCCGGCGAAATTCCACATGAAATATCTCCAGTACATCCAGTTGAGCTGATAGTCGAAGAAGAAGGTGAGATTCTGGAAGAAGGTAGGCTTCTTATGCTCCGCACCCGCGACGGTCTTGCCCTTTCCGTTCATATAGGACTGGTAGAACGATATGTATTTAGGATCGGTGCTGTTCCACATTCTCGGGAAGAACATCTTTCCTTCTGAAGTGTATTTTATATCGCCCGGGCCGTCTGTCTTGATGTATCTGTCGCCGAGTGGAGCCCAATACTTTGTCTCCTCCACCTCGTATGGGGCACCGAAATACTCACCATAGACAAGAGGATTGCTTCCGTACTGCTCGCGGCCGAGATAACGCACGAGAGTGAAAGGATTGTCAGGCTGATACTCGTTGGTAGGGGTCTTGGCCGACGAACGTATGATCACGATCGTGAAGAGCGAGAAGCCTATCACTATGGTCGTGAAGCAGAGCAGGACCGTATTTGCAAAGACCTGCTGCCTCTTCATGGTGCGGAAAAGTCCCCAGAAGCAGAGACCGAGAAGCGCAATCATGAAGAAGGCCGCACCGCTGTTGAACGGCAGACCGAGGGTATTCACGAAGAAAAGGTCGAAATACGCAGCTATCTTAGGAAGATAAGGGATGATACCGAAGAGGATGACCGCAAGGATGACCACAGAAACGAGGAAAATCTTCACATACTCCCAAAGGCTGTAATGACCGTTCTCCCTCTGCTTGTAATAGAACATGAACACGAGGGCCGGAATCGCCAGGAGATTGAGAAGATGGATTCCTATCGAGAGACCCATCAGGAAGGATATGAGCACTATCCATCTGTTTGCGTATGGGGTGTCTGCCTGCTCATACCACTTGGTCATCGCCCAGAACACGAGGGCTGTGAAAAGTGACGACATCGCATAGACCTCACCCTCTACGGCAGAGAACCAGAATGTGTCGCTGAACGTGTATGCAAGGGCACCCACTGCACCTGAACCGAATACCGCTACCGCCTTAGCAAGGGTATAGGTCCCGTCCTCCGACGGCTTCACCAGTCTCTTGGCAAGAAAGACGATGGTCAAGTAAAGAAAAAGGATGGTGAGCGCCGAACAAATCGCGTTCATCGCATTTACAGCCACTGCGGCATGGGCAGCGTCTGCGAACATGGTAAAGAAGCGCGCAAAGAGCTGGAACACAGGGTTTCCAGGCGGGTGACCCACTTCAAGCTTGTATGATGAGGCGATGAACTCGCCGCAGTCCCAGAATGATGCGGTCGGCTCTATCG
>CAYXMV010000167.1:0-3048 GCA_964466235.1 uncultured Muribaculaceae bacterium
TTTCATTTTCGTAGTTATAAACCTATGGACTTTCAGTCCATTAGTAATTTAGTTAGGAGGTTTAGGGTAATAGTGCTATATTTACATTGTAATTTTGGGAATTATGAAAATTGAGGGAAATATTTTGATCGCAGAATGCACCGCATATGATTTTAAGGAGATGGTTGAGAAAGCCAAGATAAAAGATTGGTTGAAGAGCATCAGTGCATTTGCAAACACAACAGGAGGAACATTGTATTTCGGCGTTGATAACAACGGCAGCATTGTTGGTCTCGATGATGCACAAAACGATTCTGACTTCATAAGCGAAAAGATTAAGGCTCATTTGGATCCTATCCCTGCGTTCAGACTTATTCCCCACGAAGTCAATGATAAGAAGATTTTAGAAGTCGTTGTCGAGGCTGGGAATCTGACACCATATTACATATTCATGAATAAGACAAGAACGGCATATGTCAGGGTTGGCAATGAAAGCATTCAGGCTAATTCTCACCAACTGCTCAATCTTGTTCTCAAAGGCACCAATCATAGTTGGGATTCTCTTGTTACGACGGAGAGGGCTGAGGACCATACATTTGCAATGCTCAGGAATGCATTTGCGGAAAGAACCGATGTTATTTGGGATGACAAGCTCCTTATTTCGCTTGGACTCGTAACATCTGATGGTCTTCTTACTAATGCAGGACTCTTATTTGCTGATTATTGCAACCTCAGACATTCTCAGATATATTGTACACGCTGGAATGGTCTTGAGAAAGATAACGCGATAAACGATTCTGAATATCAGGGCAATATCCTCCACCTCATGAAAATGGGACTGGAGTTTATCAAAGCAAATACAGCAAAACGCTGGTACAAACTGCCACAGTACCGTCTGAACTTCCCTGAATACGCAGAAAGAGCATTGGAGGAAGCCTGCATCAATCATCTGATCCATAGAGACTATACAGTTCTGGGGAGCGAAGTTCATATCGACATCTATGATGATAGGCTGGAATTCTTCTCACCTGGCGGAATGTTCGATGGCACATCAATTCAGGATCAGGATCCACTATCAGTTCCATCAGTCAGAAGGAATCCTGTCATCGCAGATGTCCTTTCACAGCTCAGTTATATGGAGAAACGAGGTAGTGGCTTCAAGAAGATGAAGCTACAGACCTCTCTCCTACCGACATATACAGAGGAAAAGAAACCAACATATCGCCCAACGCCGTCATCATTTTTCACCACTTTCCGCAATGTAAATTATGGTCTTACCGAAGGTGACTTCGAGGCAATCATTGATTCGGAATTAAAGAAAGGACAATGGAACGGACCGAGACAGACGACTGAAAGGTTACCAGAAAACGAAGAGGGTTACCAGAAAAAGTTACCAGAAAACAGCAATGGGTTACCAGAAAAGGTTACCAGAAAAAATATCAGCAACTCTGCTCAACGCATCATTGACATATTACAGGAAGATGCAAGCATTTCCATTTCAATATTGGCCAGCAAGCTGAATCTATCCACTACATCTATTAAGAAGCATTTGGCGACACTTAAAGATATGGGAATCATTGAGCGCGTCGGACCGGACAAAGGAGGATATTGGAAAGTGCTGATTCGCAAATAATCCATTCTGAAAAGGACACGGTACAACATAGGGTTACCAGAAAAGGTTGCCAGAAAAATGTATTAACTTTAAGAAAGACGCTTATTGCGTCTTTTTTTTTATAACCATACATACCTATGAACCATCACGAATGCCTCTATCAGACAAGGTTATTGATGTCGGAGATAGAGACTTCGGTGAGCAATCTGACGGAGTATTTCGCTGACAGGGAGTCAATGCCGAGTCTTTTCTACGACGGTTATGCTGATGCTGCTTTAATACGAGAGAAGATTGACGAGTTAAGAATGAATCTCCGGTTGGCGTATTATAGCATTGCTGATGAATGGAACAATATAATTGTTAACGACGTCAGACTACATGAAGTCGGAAAATACATCAAGTTCTATCGCAGATTGCGAATGTATTGCAAGGACTTCCATGAAACCATCAAAGAGTCTTTCAAGAAAGTCCGGTGGAGCCTATCTGACACAGAAATCATTGACTCTTATATTGAGATGTTCAGGGAGATGGATGATGATATGGTGGTGATTCTTGACTTCTTTGAAAATGCAGATCTTACTATACTGCCTCACAATCAAAGACTTGAAGGACTGGCAAAACAGATGAAAAGATATGTTGCAGAAGTGGATGATGAATTCTATGAGAGCCTTATCTTGAAAGGGAGGATACCAGCAACAAAAGTCAAATGGTTGGGGAAACGAAATGAAGCGTCGTTGTTTGCCATTCATTTTGGTCTGAACGATTATCAGATGAACTCAGCTTTTATATTCAGGTGTCATACCAAAGTTTATCGTCCATTGAAGATATCGAGCGACAAGCCGACGAACGCATACGAGACCTACGACATCTATAAAATTCTTAAGGATTACGATGGGGGCATTAAGAAATAATCTTCAAATAACTTCAAGTAAACTCCCTATTCTATTAGGTTTCAATCGCATATATCAGCAGAAAAACTGCCGAAACTGCAAACCGCCAATTTTTCAGAAAGACAATTTATGGGTTACTTCGCACCGTCGGAAAAGGTTTCTGATTGGGTATGGCCAGACTCATTTTGTCTTATTCAAATCTTTGTAAAATGGAATTAACAACAGCAATGGAGCAGTTCTTTGGAGGGATATTGAAGCCGCTAGTTACAGAGGCTGTCAGGGAAGCAATTGCAGAAAAGGAAATCAAGAAAGATCCGAATTACATCACTGTGGAAGAAGCTTGTGAATTTCTGCACTGCAGTGAGCCTACCTTATACAACAGGGTAAATAAGGGAGAGATTAAGGTTGTGAAGAACGGAAGAAGTACCCTTATTGACAAAAGAAAGCTGATCGATGATCTTGAATCCGGAAAACTGAAGTTACGTAAGGACAAACACAGAAAGGGAAAAGCAGGTCGCCTGGACATTTGGGGTGATAAATTGACCGCTAAAACTCGGGGGTGGACAT
>CAYXMV010000168.1:0-3019 GCA_964466235.1 uncultured Muribaculaceae bacterium
TACGATATTACTTGGGAGTTGTATTGAAAGGTTACAATGAGTTCCAAGACCGCATAGAACATCTGAAATATCGTAAATTGTCAAAGGCAGATAGAGTAAAGGCGGTGTTTGAAAAAAAACTCGGTGTTATCAAAAAATCAGACATAGCCACACTTTGCCCGGATATTAGCGAAACGACCATTGAACGTACCTTGAAAGAATTGCTTGAGGCAGGTTTCATCGAGAAGGTAGGCAAAGGACGGGCTACTGGCTATGCGAAGAAGTGACCAATTATTTTTCTGGAGGGAGTGCAGTAAATCCTGCAATTTTATGTACCACACGCACTGCCCTAAAAGCCTCGCGAAATGCTGCATCAGCATCTGCGCGAGGCTTAATCATGAAGCTGTCCAATATACTACTTGAAGTAGTTCGGGACCTCTATTGTCATCGGTGCATAGTAATTGCCGTTAAGGTCTTTCAATATGACATACACCTTATCCATAACATTTCCATTCGTATCAAGACCGACGGCCTCTCTATTTGAAATAGTCAAGGCTCTTCCGTTATTGACATACAATAACGGTTCTCTATCTTTATAATACGGAGTATATGCATCCACAAAAGCCTGAGCAAGTTCATTTATCTTCGTCTCATCTGTCAAGGCATAACTGTACTGATGATCCGGATCACCCATGTAAGCATAATTACAATTTTCAGCAATCCACTCTTTCCAATGGTCGATTGAAAGTTTCTCTCTGAAACGCTCCAATGCACTTGCATAGTTAGTGCATTCTCCAGAATCCCATGATGTACATCCATTTTCAACATGTCCATTGTTAGCAAAATATGTAACATAACCATAAGTAGGAGCACCATGGACATATGTGTCATATACAGAGAAATAGATGGACGCATTATGCTCCTTTCCTTTATCATCAATCCAAACAAGGTTGTCTGGTTCCTCAACACCTCCCACAGACAAATCTCGACTCTTCGAACAGAATGTTACCTGTTCAAGAATAATATCAGACAACTCAGTTGCCACTGGCGAGAAACATGAAATGTATGCCGTCATATCAGTAGGTGTCTTTATACTGAATGAATAAGAGGCAAAGCCTTGTCCGCTACCAGCTGATGCTGAGAACGAATTTTTATCCCATTCAATATTATTTTCTATCCATGTCTTTACCCTAGTCCACTCGTCCGTGCCCTCAGCGACGAAATCATCACCGAGACTTACGGCCAACGTATTAAACTTCAAAGAGCCAACTTTTGAATAATTTCCTGTTCCATCTTTAGCAAGAACCAATGCAATATGTTCTTTATCCAAAGTCAACCCTGAGACAGTAAATGTCCCTTCAGAAGATACTTTGCCGTTCTTCATTGAAGCAGCGATAACTTCTGCACCCGGATTAGCGGCCATATATTTTGAGGCTATGTCTTCACTTTTCGCACAAGTCGTAACCCAAAAATCATTTGAGGTTCTACCTACCCAATATATATAATCTATTGCAGTTCCGCCTGTCACATTGATCTTGAATGAGGCTTTATTGGCCTGAACATCCGTTGTTTCTACCTCCACTGACAGGGAATTAAAAGTTACGGAAGCAGACTTCGCCGATTTGAACTTAACTTCACCATATAATCCGTCATGACCGACAGCGGCCGCAAAAAGCCACATTGTTGTTTCAGGCATAAGACCATCTACGATCGCATCAATCGAAGAACCACGGACGACAGTGACATTATCTGAATTCAGGACTGCATTCCACCTTGTTGAGTTTGACATAGAACTCGCTGAATAGAATTCGCCATCATCATTATTTAGATATGTGTAATATATCATTGCTGCATCCTCACAAGATACCGGACATGAAATTGAAGAAGGGTCGCTTGTGCTGTCGCCAAGATTTACTGCCAACGACCCACCTTCGCTAAGATCCAATGTCGTAAATTCACGATATACGACATCAGATGCGGAATATTCGGATTTCCCTTCTTCAATCGGAACGCACCAAACTACATAAGTAGTATTTGGTTCCATATAGGTAGGGTAATCTGGATTCGGGAATTCTGATACCGGGCCATTATAGGTTGAAAAGAAGTCCGCATTTTCAAGTGGTTCGATTGCTCCATTATTTATCAGATATAAAACTTCGTCTATTGCCTGATCCGTCTTGAAAGTAAGATCTGCGTAAATCTTCTCCGCACCCATGACATTTAATTTTAGATTTGCATCAAGGAGAGTAATGCCACTGATCTGCATTCCGACAAAGACAGGGACAAGCGAATGCGTGCGCATCATATCTTCCCTTGCATAGAATCCAGGCTGTTCTTCGGCAGTTCCTTCGGAATACATCGCAGGAATAGCAAAGAATAGATAGGTTCCACCCTCTTGAAGGTCAGGATATATTTCCTCATGGGTCTTATTCAGAGTGCCGTCAGCAACATAGTAACCATCAGGAAGATAACTGGAATCAGAGAGAATCTTATTAGCTTCTGCAACGATAGCAGCTGCATCAAAGTCGTCGTTCATCGTCACCAAACCATATATGAACTTCTGGACACCATTATATGTTTCAACAACTGCATTCAAAGAAGTAACATTGAAAGTCTTGAACGGATCGGTAGAAAGTTTCAGTTTTGTGACAGCCGCCTTTCCTCCTTCTACCACTGATACAATCTTAAGATCACCCGTTGCGACTGCAGCGCCAATCTCAATAGCAGACCTTTCAGGAGCAGTAATGCTTACAAAAACATTACCTGTGAGTTCTTCGTTCTTTTCTGTAACTCTCCAACCATCAGGAATCTGCATAACGTAGTCCACTACGCCATTGTTGTCCAACAAGAAAGTCTGAGTTGTTCCGCAATCAATGAAGTACTCTGAAATTATGGTGGTATTCACTTCTGATAATTTAAAGATAACACCCCTATAACCATCTACGGTAACGGTCACTTCAACACCCTCGCCAAGAACAAATTTTACGGCATATACCTGTCCGGAATCATCCTTGAGAGGTGTGCAGGATGAGAACACCTG
>CAYXMV010000169.1:0-2880 GCA_964466235.1 uncultured Muribaculaceae bacterium
CCTCAATTAATTAAGCGATCGTATTGATCTGAAGTTTAGTAAGATACTGACGGTGACCGTTCATCTTCTGGTAACCCTTACGACGCTTCTTCTTGAACACAAGAACCTTCTTGCCCTTGCAAGTGTCGTCGAGTACAGTTGCTGAAACCTTAGCGCCCTCAACATAAGGTACGCCCACCTTAACTGCTCCGTCCTCATCAACAAGGAGTACCTTGTCGAACTCGACTGCAGCACCCTTCTCAGCCGCGATGCGGTTGACGAAGATTTCCATACCAGCCTCTACCTTGAACTGCTGGCCTGCAATTTCTACGATTGCGTACATAAAAACTTAAAAATAATTAAAAGTTTTAGACTGCAAGCGGCTGCTTCTGCAGCTCTTTGTCATGGCTTGACAATCTGTAATGATCTTCTGTTATGTAATAAAAATTACTGCTCGTCCTGAAGCTGAAGCTGCTGAACGTAGATAGCCTTCTGCATCTGCATTCTCTTCTTCACTGATGGCTTAAGGAAAGTCTTTCTTGCACGGAGCTCACGGATTGCACCTGTCTTTTCGAACTTCCTCTTGAACTTCTTAAGCGCTCTCTCGATGCTCTCGCCATCCTTTACCGGTACTATAATCATGCTTTTATCACCTCCTTTTCATTATAGGGCTGCAAAGATAAGCATATTATTTTGATTTCAAAATATTTTTAAAGACTTCCATACCATTGGTAGCCACATCCTTGATGTGTGTCAGGCGACCGTCACGAACCGGTACATCCTTCGGGTCTATTATATATATAGGTACGTCCATTTTTGCATAACGATATAGACCGGCTGCCGGATAGACCTGAAGCGAAGTACCGACTATCAGCAGGATGTCCGCAGCCTCTACGGCATCGATGGCAGCATCGATCTTGGGCACAGCCTCACCGAACCACACGATATGGGGACGCAGCTGGCCTCCGTTCGGAGCGAGGTCGCCCAAATGTATCTCATCGTAACCTATGTCAAAGACTGTCTGCTCGGAAAAGCCGTCAGAAGCATTGCAGGAGTTCTCGGGACGCACCTTGGTCAGTTCACCGTGAAGGTGGATCACCCTGGTGCTGCCTGCCCTTTCATGCAGATTATCGACATTCTGAGTGACAACCGTCACATCATAGTCCTTTTCCAGTTCAGCTATGGCGACATGGGCGGCATTGGGCCTCACTGTGCCGAGCTGGACGCGACGCGCATTATAAAAGTCAAGTACAAGGGACGGATTCCGGTACCACCCCTCGATTGAAGCTACATCCTCGACATTATGGTTCTCCCAGAGTCCGTCGCTGTCCCTGAATGTACTGATGCCGCTCTCGGCACTGACCCCGGCGCCTGTCAGCACTGTAATCTTTCTTTTCATCTGCGTCCGAAATATTTATGGGTTATCCAATATTCAAACAGAGGGTCAAGTATCACAGGTTCATCCTTCTCGTTGAAGGTTATGATCTCCTTCTTCTTGAGTGCATCCTTCACCCTGCGTACATTAGCCGAAGAGTTGAGCCGATATTTCTCGATGACATCGGAGGCACTGAACCTTGTCACTCCGTCAAGCACGGCTCTCATGAAGCTGAGCTGGTGGTCAGTAAGGTCATTGACCATGGAGATGAAACGCGGCTCATGAACAGAAAGTATGGTCTTGAGGGCTTCCATCAGGATTCCTTCATTAAGGTAACCCCTTGACATCGAATCACATATGGACACATAATGATTCAGATACCACATATTTGCCCTGAAGAGCTTGCAGGCTCCTATTACAAGATCCCTCTCTATCACCTTTCCGGTGGCACGGAATCCACGGATGATGTGCTCGATGACGTCACGGTCATCAACAACCTCAAGAGGAAGATGCTCGAACTGGCGATAGAAATATTTCTTCTCCTCAAATATGTATTTCATGGCATTGACAAGGGAGCCCGTAAGGATATATCCTGTCAGAGGTCTTCCGTCCTCAGGTTTCTCGGCAAAAAGCTTCTCCATCTCGGCAAACACCATTTCATACTCCTCGCAGCGCATCAGGTTCTGGAACTCCTCGATGATGATGTAAAAGGGCACTCCCCTTTCCTCGGCAATCTTTGCAGGAAGTCTAAGCATTGCAGCCACATCAGCAGCATCTACCCCCCAGTTGAGGGATACAATCTCCTCGGTAGCTGCAAAACGGTCCTGATCAAAGATGAAATGTGTGCCTCCGAGATGACGGGCGATGATGTCCGAATATTCCGCCGGAGTGGAATATATTGGCTTGATCACGGCCGTTCCGTATCTGATCAGGAAGTCCTCCAGAGTCCTTGAATTGAAAAGACTGACCCAGGCCACGGAGAACTGCTTGTTCACCGTCCTCATATTGTAGAGAGTCTGCTGCACCACCGACATCTTCCCTGACTTAGGCGGTTCGTAGATTACGACCTTCTCACCTGCCTCAAGAAGATTCGACAGTATGTTGCACTCTGTCTTTCTGCCGACGAAGTTCCTGCCGGTCACATACTTGTCATAAATGAAAGGAGTATCCATTGCCATTGATTTTTATCACGGCAAAAATAGCATTAATATTCAATTTATACAACAGAAATGTTACTTATCTGATGTGCCACTGAATATAAAACCACCCACATGCCGCCACGTAACGGAGTCGCATCTACATCAATACGCCACTGAACACCGCTGCATGTACAATCATTTCAGAACACCACATTGCCGGAGAATCAGAAACCTCTCCTCAAACAATCGTCACATTTCAAGCATTTCATCACGACTTTTGACATATACCATAAACTTTGATGGGGTCCAAATAAGTTTTACCAATAATTTGTCTATATTTCCTCTATAAATCAAATATGCACCAACCCTGAGAGTATCCGTGCGTGG
>CAYXMV010000170.1:0-2760 GCA_964466235.1 uncultured Muribaculaceae bacterium
AAATATAAGAAAAAAGGGCATAGATGTTGCCCCTGAGCCACAAAAACACGATTATGTACCGATATATCATAATAGCAGCATTGATTCTCGCCGGTATTTCGGCGCAGGCTCAGATCAAGGACCGGACCCTTGAGCAGAGTCAGGAGGTAAAAACTGTCATGGAGGTTGAGGATTCGCTTCCGCGTCCGATTCCCTTTCTGCTTCCTCAGACCCTCTTCATTCCCAAAGACCGTCTTTTCGGATACGGTCCCTGGATATATGCACCGGTCACAAGACCTGTGGTATATATCCTTCCGACCTACGGATTCAGCGGAAGTGTTGGCTTCGGGCTATATTCGATCCAGCACCCGGACAAATTCTTCTCCACTCTTGAAGGCTTCAACGGATTCAATATCCCGCAGCTCTATATTTCACAGCAGATGATGCTCGGCAATACCCTCAGACTTGCCCGCAACTTCTATATGATGTCCGGCATACTCTATGGCGCCCAGCTCGGCATAAGGGGAAATAACTGGGGGATGGGGGAGAGGAGCGGATTCGTCTATAACCCGAAGGAAAATGTCTCTATAGTCATATGGGACCAATATTTCAATGCGCTCACAGTATATTTTCCTGTCCTGTTCCCGGGAGCGACGAGCGGTGCGGCAATAAGATTGCCTGCAACCCCGGAAATATTTTCTTTCGGGCTGCAGGCAAACTTCACTGTAGGTCAATTCATCATCGGGGTCGGCACGAGCATAGCCCCGGGCAAGGAACATTAGAGATAATCTTCGAAATAGAGGCTGATCTTGTCGTGCAGATGTACCCTGTCCTTTCCTATGACATTGTGCTCATGGCAAGGATAAGGGAAATAGTCAACCTGAACATTGTTCTTCACGCATTCGCGGACGAAGCTGAGACTGTGCTCCCATACCACAACGGGGTCGATCGCTCCCTGACAGATCAGCAGCTTGCCTTTCAGATCCTTGGCCTTGTTGATAAGGCTGGTCTTTGCATATCCCTCAGGATTGGTGTCAGGATGATCCATATAACGCTCTCCATACATGACCTCATACCATTTCCAGTCAATTACAGGACCTCCGGCCACTCCCACCTTGAACACCTCAGGATAATTTGTCATGAGAGATATGGTCATGAATCCGCCGTAGCTCCAACCATGCACCCCTATCCTGTCTTTGTCAACGTAAGGGAGTTCCATCAGCATCTTGATTCCTTCCATCTGGTCAGCCATTTCGGCCTGCCCACACTGTCCGTGGATGACCTTCTCATAGGCCGAGCCGCGGTTAGACGTGCCCCTGTTGTCCTGAACATAGACAAGGTAGCCCCTCTGGGCCATATACATTTCCCATCTGCGGAGTTCTCCGAGCCAGGTATCGCGGACCATCTGTGAATGAGGGCCGCCATATACATATAGAATTACAGGATATTTCTTCGTCGGATCGAAATCCTTCGGCTTGATGAGGCGGTACCAGTTGTCATACTTTCCGTCTGCACTCTTCACCGTGCCGAGACTGATTTCAGTATAGGCATAATCAAGAGTGGGGTCCTCTGCAGTAAGAAGATTTCTGACGACCTTCCCGTCTGATGTGCACAGGTTCGCGACTCCCGGTAAACACAGGCTGCTCCAGCTGTCGATATATTCCGTGCAGTCAGGCTTCATCGTTATATTGTGCCATCCCTGCCCGTGCGTGAGCCTTTCAGGCTTTCCTATCTTCACTGCGTCAACTCCCTTGCCTGCCTTAGGCAGTTTCACCGATACCCTGAAAAGGTGGTTCTCCACAGGTGATACCTCTGCTGAGGTGAACCATATATGTTTTCCGTCATTACCTATATACTCTACATCAGCATCAGTGGCCGTGAGCCTGCGTACATTGCCGTTGAGGTCACAGAGATAGAGATTGCGGTAACCGTCGCGGTTGTCGGTGCGATATATGAATATCTCGCCTGATCCACGTACGAACCGCACCGGGTCGAGGGGTTCCACGTATTTTTCGTTGTCTTCAGTCAGAATCGTCTTTACGAGCTCGCCTGTAGCGGCATTGTAGAGATTCATCTTCATGTGCTTCTGACTTCTGTCGAGCACCTGTATGATGACTCCTGAAGCGTCAGGAGTCCAGCTGATGTTCGTCAGATACTTGTCGTATCCGAATTCATCGGCCTTGATATATGCTGTTGTCCCGGAAGCAAGGTCGTAAATCCCGAGCTGGACGTTCTCCGAGTCCATTCCTGCCATCGGATACTTTATTTCACGGAGGGAACCTGTCCTTGTGGTTATGTCCAGCAGAGGGAATGTCGTCACCCTGCTTTCATCCTTACGGTAAAACGCGAGCCTGGTCCTGTCCGGAGACCAGAATATCCCGCCGTTGATTCCAAACTCGTTGCGGCTCACGAACTCTCCGTATGTGATCTGCTCACTCCCGCTTTCAGCGACGGTGGTCACGGTCCCGTGCTCGTCCTTTATATAAAGACTCCGTCCTTCTGTATATGCCACAGGCCATTTCTGTTCCGTTACCCACTGCGGACCTACCCTGTCAGGAGAAAGTTCCCTTGAAAGTATGGTCTCTTCCATGGTAAGCATCTTTCCGGAAGCGTCGTTCGCTTCCCTGGTCTTTACGATTCCGCTCTGAGCGTGCATCGCTGTTCCCAAGCACAGAATGCTCAGGATAAAAAACATTTTTTTCATCCTAATCATGTATTTCATGCAAATTTAAGAAACTGTTTAAATTTTTCTCCGAAAAATCATTAATTGTTGAAACTGAA
>CAYXMV010000171.1:0-2597 GCA_964466235.1 uncultured Muribaculaceae bacterium
GGCCGGTGCCCAGACACTGAAGATGGAGCATCAGGTCGCAGGTGTAACCGCTTATGAAGCTTCCACCGCCGTGAACTTAGTTGTCGTGAAACCCGAAATCCGGATCGACAAGATCGACCCTTCCCTGCTCACCGTCAACACAAACGGCACGGAGCGCAATGTCCTTACGGTTTATCCTTCTGACTCCAGGGGTGCATTCAACCCTGACGGAGAATACCTTGCATTAGGAATAGAAAAGGCTTCAGGGCGCGGTCTCGGCCTGACGAAGGGCGATGGCGTATGGAAAGAGGAATACAGCGTGAAAGTCGGTTTGAAACCGGGAAAAGTCCTCAAGGTGGGAAAGCAGAAGTTTACAGCCATCGAGTGCGAGACAGACAGGGCTCTCAAGGATTTCGTTTCCGAGGCTGACTATTTCAGCAAAGGCACCTATACCGGCAGACTTACAGGAAAGCCTGGTGATGTGACCCTCACCTATGCCTCTTACGAACCGTGGTCGCTCAAAGGTGACGGCGTAGCCAACCCTCTCGTGATCTGGCTCCATGGCGGAGGCGAAGGCGGTGTTGACGTATCTGTCACACTTCTCGGCAACGAAGTCGTTTCCCTCATCCGTCCGGAGATACAGTCCCACTTCACTACCGAAGGCGGAGTAAAAGGTGCATACGTCCTCTCGGTGCAGTGCCCTACAATGTGGATGGGTACATCGAAGGGATTCGGACACGGTGAATATCCGTCACTTTATGCGGACGTCCTCAAGTCATGCATCGACGAGTTCGTCAATCAGCATCCTGACATCGACCGCAACCGCATCTATCTCGGAGGATGCTCCAACGGAGGATTCATGACGATGCACATGCTGATCCGCAATCCGCGCTACTTCGCGGCTGCATACCCTACATGCGAGGCATACATGGACAAGTACATTTCCGACAGTGAAATCAAAGCTCTTGCAGAGGAGAACATCTGGTTCGTCCAGTCATACGACGATACTACAGTCGAACCACAGACACACTGCATCCCGACTTTCCAGCGTCTTATGAAGGCAGGTGCCAAGAATGTCTGGATGTCTATGTTCGAGACTGTCCAGGGCATCGACAACCCTGGCGAGAGAATCATGGGACATTTCGCATGGTGCTATGTGTTCAACGATGCAGTGACAATGTCACAGGAGCAGACCGACGCAGATGTAAAACCAAACAACAACGGAGGAGGTACGGTGGCACCTCAGGGCCATGCAAACCTCTTCGAGTGGATGAACGCTCAGGTCCTTTCTGCACCTGAGATCACTCACCCGACATGGCAT
The DNA here is from genome assembly GCA_964466235.1 of uncultured Muribaculaceae bacterium. GTDB lineage: Bacteria > Bacteroidota > Bacteroidia > Bacteroidales > UBA932 > Cryptobacteroides. The sequence goes on from CAYXMV010000171.1 coordinate 1,301, forward strand.
AGAAGATGATATTCAGTAAAAGGGGGCTCATTACAGCTCCCTTTTCTATTCATAGAGAGATTCAGCTGAGTTTCATTGTCCTGATCACACGGCAGGGATTTCCCGCGGCAACCACATCGGACGGAATATCCTTCGTAACGACGGCCCCTGCTCCGATCGTGACATTATCACCTATTGTTACTCCAGGAAGAATGGTCACACTGCCGCCAATCCACACGTTGTTTCCAATGGTGACCGGTTCCGCCCATTCATCACGCGTATTCCTTTCGACCGGGTCAGTGCTGTGACAGGCGGTATAGATGCTGACATTAGGACCTATGAAGCAGTCATCTCCAATCCTGACCTCAGCCTCATCGAGCACAGTGAAATGGAAGTTGGCGAAGAAACGTTTCCCGACGCTGATCTGTTTGCCGTAATCGCAGTAAAACGGCTGATTGACAACGATTTCATCATCTCCAATATGCCCAAGAAGGCCCTTGAGTATCTCAAGTCTCCCGGAATGGTCCGCCGGTGACATGGCATTGTATCTGTGTATAATTTCCTTTACTGCATTCAATTCTTCAAGCAGCTGTCCATCAACCGCCGAATACACCATTCCGGCGAGCATTTTTTCCTTTTCCGTCATATCTGCAATCATTTTGTCATATAATATCTGCGCTGCTCCGGCGAAAACCGTTCTATGGCATAACGGAGCATAGTCCTCGGCATTTCTTTCCGATGTACATCCAGAAATTCCATGAGTACGCCCTGATCCCGTTTTCCGACCTCCCGGAGCATCCATCCGACTGATTTCTGCATCAGGTCGTGCCTTGTATCAAAAAACATGGGAGCCTGCCTGAGTGTAACAGTGAAGATACCATGCCGTATGAGCGTCAAAGCCGACACTACAGCTATTCTCTGCTCCCACATATCTGTCGATCCTGCCATCTCATAAAGCACATCATACTCTTTCTGTCTGAGCAGATAGTCTCCCAGAATATATGGAGCCGACAGATCAACAAGATCCCAATTATTTATCCAACGGATATGAGTCTCATAAAACCATACCGCATTATCAGGATCGTCCCGATACTTTTCTATCAGAATGAGCAGAGCACAAAGCCGGCATTCATGCCATTCGCTTTCAATCAGCGCATCAAGGACGTCATAGGAAGAATCCTTGAACATTCTTGCCACCTTGCGCGTCGAAGGAACAACAACTCCGAGGAACCTGTCCCCTTCCCCATATTCTCCCTTGCCGGTCTTGAAGAACCGTGGCAGGACAAGTTTCTTCTCTTCATCGGAATACTCCTTCAAT
>CAYXMV010000172.1:0-2372 GCA_964466235.1 uncultured Muribaculaceae bacterium
AGACAACTGAACTTGAAAGTTCATTCTTCTTCTGACTGGTGTAACCGAGGACAACAACTTCTTCCAGGACTTTCGAATCCACGGTCATCTTGACATTGATCACTGAACGGCCATTAACCGTTTCTGTTACGTCGAGGTAACCGAGAGTATTGAATGTCAGCGTTGCATCATCTGAAGCTGTGACTGCGTATGCTCCATTTACATCTGTAGTCACGCCCCCCCCAGTTGAAACGATGACAGCGACACCGATAAGCGGCTGTCCGTTATCTGCATCAACAACGGTACCTGTGATGGTGTGCTGCTGGGCAGACAGAGAGACTGTAAGCATCATGAAAACCGATGCCAACAGTCCTTTGAGGTTAAAGTTTGCTTTCATTGCTATTAAAATTGAAGGTATAGTAATACTAATAATTCTTTCCATTTCCTTGTATTCCGCTCACTGAAGTCTCCTCGAAAGGAATGCAATAAGGGAACTTGTGGTCGAGGGACTCAAGATCGAGCACTTCCCAGTCCTGATTGCCCGCGAACCTTCTGTCGATGGCCCTGCCGTTTCTGTAGAGGTCGAATGCCCTGTGTCCCTCGAAACAGAGTTCGAGACGACGCTCGTCGAGAACGACGTCAAGCACATTCCCGTATCCCTCAGTCTTGTAGTTATCCAAGGTCCAGAGCGCATCTCCGCTCAGGCCGGCTCTCTTCCTGATGACATTCACATCATCGAGCGCCTGCTGCTCCTGACCGAGCTTGCAATAGGCCTCAGCCCTGTTGAGAACGACCTCCGCCATACGTATCACGGCAGGTGAGGCAAGCATCGGATTGCCGTTCTGATAAGAGAACTTCGACATCGTGTATGCAGGGAATGTCTGACGGATGCCCGTCGCGACATTGACATTGTCCCTGACATAGACCTTTGTCTGCTTAGGACCGAGGAAGCCGTCGTTGTCGTCTTCCACTACCTTGCCGCTCGCATCAGTAAGAAGATTCTCGATATAATATTCAGGATAGCCTGTCCTCTCGGTGGTCCTCTTCACGACATAGTTCTTTCCCTGATATGTGATCGTGTTTTCCGCTGCATCCATATCGAAGGTTATACCGTTCACATTGGCGTTGAGACGGAAGCGGTTCGCATCGTCGATCACCGGCCAGTGGATCATCTTGGTACCGTCGTTGGTAGCTCCGATGTTTCCGAAGTAGTTGAGACGCTTGTCCTCCGGATGACGGAAGATAAGCTCCATTAGAGGATCTGACCAGTAGATCTCGCACCATCCTGTGCCTCCGATGGAGTCCGGTGAGTAATAAAGGGAAGCGAGCTCGCTTCTCGGAGAATAATCCTGATCGATCTCAGTCTTTACGATGCACCAGAGAGTCTCCTGCGATGTCCTTGTATTGGCGAAATAAGTAGTAATGTCGTCAAGGCGTGCTGCAGGGTCGCTGCCGAGCATCTCGTCCGCAAGATCGATGCACTTCTGGTTCTCTCCCATGTAGAGATAAACCCTTGTAAGGAGACCCTTTGCAGCATCGTAGCTTGCATAACCCGCATCACCGCGACGCTGTCCGTCCTTCATGAGCCTCATTGCGTTCTCAAGGTCGGAAACCACCTGTGCATAGACCTCTCCGACTGTCGCACGGGTAGTGACAGAGCAGTCTGTCGAAGTACGGAGTACAACGCCGGGCTTGTCGGCTCCACGAGTGTATGGAGTAGCGTATAAGTTGCAGAGATTGAAGTGGCAGAAGGCACGGAGGAAATAGTTCTCACCGATGAGGTGGTCCATTTCGGCCGAGACGCCTTCCTTGATGGATTCGATGTTGGAAGAGCATCCGTAGATGATCTTGTAGGATACATACCACAGATACGACAGATGCGAAACCGACGGGTGGTCGGTATAAGTGATATGGCTATACACCGGACTCGTCGTTCTTCCCGAAAGGCAGATGTTGTCTCCGCGGAACTCCGACATCTGGAAATACACCTTGAGATAGATATTGTCCGAACGGTCGTTAGAGTATTCCTGCCTGTCCTTCAGAAGCGCATAGTTGCCGTCAGTCGTATATTCTGCTGCCGCAGGATTTTCATTCAGCATAGTGGAAGTCATCGTATCCGAACGGTAGAAATCCATGTTACATGACACGATGAGCAGTATAGTTGTCACTAAGATTGAAAATCTCTTCATATATAAGGAATTACAGAAGGTCATTGACTCCTACGAGATTGAAGGCTGCGAAATATTTGTCCATATCACGCTCTATGCGGCCGAGAACCACCTCTTCCGCATCTATGCCGAGTCTCGCAAGGTTGTCGTAGAGACGTGCTCGTGCTGCGACAGCCTCAGGATGCTGCCAGATATAGCGGCAACCTGTGCCTACAAGCCACTCGC
>CAYXMV010000173.1:0-2345 GCA_964466235.1 uncultured Muribaculaceae bacterium
ATATGAAAATCAGTTTATTACAGCGGTTTTATCACCCAGAATGTCCACCCCGCCAGCGTTCTCTATTCCCCTTTCTTGACAGGATCACAGGTCAGACCGACACCGAGCTTCTTGAAGATCTTGCGGTCAACCTCACTGAGCATCACGGTCGAGTGCACCTGACAGCCGTCGAGCTTTGGAAGCTGTTCGAGGGCCTTGCGGCAATTCTCATCATGGATGCTGAGCATGGATATGGCTACAAGGACTTCATCGGTATGCAGACGCGGATTGTGACCGTGCAGGAAAGAAACCTTCGTCCTCTGTATAGGAGCAATCATCTCTTCCGGTATGAGCTTTACGGAATGCGGTATGCCGGCCAGGTGTTTTGTGGCATTCAGTATAAGTGCCGCACTCGGGCCGAGAAGAGGACTTGTCTGAGAAGTGATGATCGTTCCGTCCTGAAGTTCTATGGCCGCAGCATGCTCTTCCACAAGATCCTTGCGTTCACGTGCCGCCACAGTCGTACGCCTGTATTCGGTAGTAAGCTTGGCCTGCTTGAGGATGAGGGATATTTTGTTGACCTCGTGTTCGTTGTCCCCCATTGTAGCAAGACGGCCGAGAGCAGAATAATAACGCCTGATTATCTCCTCCCTTGCCGCATTGCAGCATACGTCCTCGTCGCTCATGCAGAATCCGATCATGTTCACACCCATGTCCGTAGGCGATTTGTACGGGCTTTCGCCATATATTCCTTCGAAAAGGGCATTGAGTACAGGGAACACCTCTATATCACGATTATAGCTTGCGGCTATGGTACCGTACGCCTCGAGATGGAAAGGGTCGATCATGTTAACATCATTAAGATCAGCGGTGGCAGCCTCGTATGCGATGTTCACCGGGTGCTTCAGAGGCAGGTTCCACACGGGAAAGGTCTCGAACTTAGCGTAGCCGGCCTTCATCTCATGCTTGTTTTCATGATAGAGCTGGCTGAGGCACACCGCCATCTTTCCACTGCCCGGACCTGGTGCCGTGACCACTACAAGAGGGCGCGACGTCACCACATAGTCGTTCTTTCCGAATCCCTCGTCGGAATCTATAAGGGCCACATTGTTGGGATAGCCCTCGATGGTATAATGATAATATACCTTTATGCCGATACGCTCAAGACGCTTGCGATAGGCATCGGCACTCGCCTGACCGTTGTAATGAGTGATCACTACACTGCTGACAAGAAGTCCTACATTCTCGAATTCGGCACGCAGACGCAGGACGTCCTCATCGTATGTGATTCCGAGGTCGCCACGTACCTTGTTCCTCTCGATGTCAATTGCGCTGATGACAATTATGATCTCCACCTCATCCTCGAGCTGCATGAGCATACGCAGCTTGCTGTCGGGATGGAAACCCGGCAATACGCGGCTGGCATGATTGTCATCGAATAATTTACCTCCGAACTCGAGGTAGAGCTTGTCTCCAAACTGAGCTATGCGCTTCTTTATCTGTTCGGACTGTATCTTAAGATACTTTTCGTTGTCAAATCCGTATTTCATAACGGAATGCAAAGGTAACCTTTCTCCCTTTTTCCTGCAAGAGAAAATGTTATTCTGTCTTTCGATTTTTCTTCCTATATTTGTCGGCTGTTGAATATTTACGGAGATGTTACCGAAGTTTCTGAGAAGAAGACATGATAAGAGACCGTCGCTCAGGAGGAAGATTTTCCTGTCCTTGGGGGCGATTGCTGCGATTCTGTTGTTGTCAAGCGTGATTTCCATCCTGGAGTACCGCAGGATGAGCAATTATGTTTCTGAACTCATTGCATCAAACATAAAGAGCATCAACCTGTCACAGAGTCTTGCGGATCAGATTCAGGAGTATAATCATCAGATGGTTTCCGTGGTGGTTCAGAACGACATTTCGCTGATGCCGGAATTCAATCAGAAGAAGTTCCGTTTTCAGTCTGACTCTCTGCGCAGGCTTCTGAATTCGCAGAACGCACTCCCGCTGGTGGATTCTCTTGATGCTTCTTTCGATGCCTTCATGAACACATCCCTGAAATTTGATGAGATCTTCCTTGCGGACAGCGTCGATACGGGAGAATGGTTCTTCGGTACACTCCAGCCATGCTACAACACTCTGCGTGCAGACATCGCATCGCTCAACGAACAGATTCACGAGGATCTGAAGGAGAATTCGGAGGATTTCGACGCCGGTTTCTACCGAAGCATCATGCCGGGATTCGTCTCCATATGCGCCGGCCTTCTGCTCGTGATCCTTCTGCTCTATTTCCTTATGGTGGATTATGTGAGACCTATATATAAGGTATCGGAGGGCATCGACAACTACCGCGCGCTCGGCCGCAGGCACGG
>CAYXMV010000174.1:0-2302 GCA_964466235.1 uncultured Muribaculaceae bacterium
CGAAAGCATCGTAAAGGCTCAGAAGGAATATTTCCGCACAGGATCGACATTGGATGTCAAGTTCCGCAAGGAAATGCTCTGCAGATTCCGTCTTGCGATGGTGAAATGGGAAAAAAGGCTCTGTGAGGCACTTTGGGAAGATCTCCACAAGTCATACGAAGAGGCTTTCCTCACTGAAATCAGCATTGTCAATTCCGAGATCACGAACCATATAGAGCATGTCCGGAAGTGGGCCCGCAGGAGAAAGGCGCACTCACCTCTCAAGCTCTTCCCTTCGCGAAGCTACACCGTGAAGGAACCCCTCGGAAACACTCTGATAATCTCGCCGTGGAATTATCCAGTCCAGCTTCTTCTCAACCCTTTAGTTGGCGCTATATCAGCCGGTTGCACAGCATTACTTAAACCATCGCCATACGTACCTAACGTATCCCGTGTGATTGAGGAAATGATACACGAGACCTTCGAAGAGAAATATGTAGCCGTCGTGCAGGGAAACAGGGATGTGAACAAGGCTCTGCTTGATTGCCGCTGGGACCTGATATTCTTCACCGGCAGTCCGGCTCTCGCAAAAAATGTGATGGCGGCGGCGGCCAGGAATCTTACGCCGGTAATCCTCGAACTCGGAGGAAAGAGCCCTTGCATCATAGACAAGACAGCAGACATCAGGCTGAGTGCCAGAAGGATAGCATGGGGAAAGACACTCAACAGCGGACAGACATGCATTGCTCCGGATTATATACTTATACATAAAGATGTCAAGGAGAGTTTCGTGAAGGCTTTCGGCGAAGAGGTCAGAAATCTGCACGGAGAGGACATCCAGGCAGACAGGCATTATGTAAGGATGGTGAGCGACAAGGCATTCGAAAGGGTAACCGGATATTTCAAGGACGGAAAGATAATTTACGGAGGCAGGACTGACGCCGGAAGCCGTTTCATCGAGCCGACCCTTATCGAAGATGTCGCCCTCGACTCCCCTCTCATGACCGAAGAGATATTCGGCCCCGTGTTCCCTGTCATTACTTTGGACGACAGCGGAGCCTCTTTCAGCAACAAGGTGACAGATTTCGTCACATCACGTGAAAAGCCTCTTGCATTCTATTATTTCGGCAAGGAATCTGACGGATGGGACATCATCAGGCGGACATCTTCAGGAGGCGGATGCATAAATGATGTAATAATGCATATAGCAAATGAAAACGTACCTTTCGGAGGGGTCGGAAACTCCGGAATGGGACGCTATCATTCGAAGGAAAGTTTCGAAGCATTCAGTCATACCCGTTCCATCGTGGCTACAGGCACGTGGATAGACCTTCCTTTCCGCTATATGCCTTACAAGTTGTTCTCTCTTGTGAAGAAGATTCTGTAACCGATCATTTCAAGGAACGGTACATCTGTTCGACGCAGCGTTTTTTCTGATCGATATTCGGATGCACATACAGATTGAGGGTTGTGCTGATATTCGAATGTCCCAGAATGACGCTGACTGTCTTATAGTCACAACGTCCCTCTATGCAGCGTGTGGCAAAGCTATGGCGCAGACCATGGAACTTGAGGGGTGGCATCCCCATTTCTTTCATCAGTTTCTTATAATAGTTACGATAAGTCCGTGGTTCAGTCGGCTTCGCACAGTTTGTCAGAACGAAAAATGCAGGATTCACGATCCTGCGCAGGGGCTTGAGAATCCTCAGGAGTTCCTTGGTCATCGGAATCTCACGCATTGAATTGGCAGACTTGGGAGTATCGATCACCACTTCTGTATGCCGGACCTTCTCTTCAACGAAATATATTCTCTGAAGCGTCTTGTCCACCACTATTACTCCCCTTGCGACATCAAGATCCTCCCATCTCAGAGCACAGACCTCTCCTATCCGCAGACCTGCGCTGAGACAGATATAGACTCCCAGATTCCTGAAAGAAAAATTCTCCGTCAGATATTTCATGACACGTTTCTGATCCGCACGGCTGAACACCGGCAGTTCAGAGCGTTCCCTCTCCGTCGGAAAGCGTACTTCTATCTGTCTATACGGCATATATTCATGCTTGGCAGCAAATTTCATCACCATCTTCAGGACAATGAGCATATCCTTTACCGTCTTGCTGCTCCTTCCAGATTCCAGTTTGCCCAATACGAATTCCTGGACAGACTCTTCCCTCACATCAGTCATTCCTCCGAATGCCGGGACAAGATGATTGGTAAGAATCAGCGAATAAGCCGCAAATGTCGAGCGTTTGACGAACATCCTTTTCTCCTGTGCCCAGAGTCCGGACACTTCTCTGAATGTCAAATTGTTTTCCATCGTGT
>CAYXMV010000175.1:0-2274 GCA_964466235.1 uncultured Muribaculaceae bacterium
CACATTATCACCATTACCGCCGCATGAGCCTCTCCCCTGACGACACAGACCGACCACATCGCAACGCTCACAATATTGGTGATTATCCATAATGCCCACTGCTCCATGAACGCAAGAGCCATCAGAGCCTGAGCTACGATGCTGAGTACCGTGGTGGTGGAATCCTTGAACGGCTGCGGATCACCGAAATGCTTCAATATGAAACCTACGCCTATCACGGCTGCCGCACAGCCTATGGCAAGGAATGCGCGCTGAGTCCAGTTCAGACGGCGGGCCTTGACCTGTACGCCCCGGTTCCCGGCTTCAGCCTCCGAAACTGCCGCCCCTCTCCTGCGCCACTGCCACCATCCGACGAACTGCATAGGGACATAGTAGAGAGCATTCAGAGCTGCATCGCCGTAGAGGGCAGCCTTGTAGGATATATATGCATACATAGAGACATTCACCAAACCGAAGAGATAGTTCCAGATGCTTCCTTTGGCCACCAGAACCACGCACAGGACACCGGCGATTCCTGCCACCGAGCCTATTATGTCGAGATTGCCCGACAATAGCGTATAGATGATGTTTGAGGCGATGACTCCCACGATCAGGAACCAGTCATAAAGAGATAATACCTTGTTTTTCATAATATTATAAAGATTTTGGCTTCATACGACAACCTCAGTCCCCATCCGGAACGCTGATTATGTCATTCTGAACGCTGATGTCATCCTTAGCGTCTGCGGCAGACCTTCCGGACGATAATGTTTCCAATATACGCTCCGCAAGCGGACGGCCTACCATGGACGCAAGTTCATCTATAGGAGCGGCTGCAATGCGAGCCACACTTCCGTAACGGAGAAGAAGCCTCTGTTCGGTCTTTTCCCCGACACCCTTGATCTCCTTGAGAGCCGACTCCACCTGTGCCTTGCCCCTGAGCTTGCGATGGAATGTGATGCCGAAACGGTGAGCCTCATCCCTTATCTGCTGCAGCACTTTGAGAGCCGGAGAATTACGGTCGATGAACATCGGATACGGATCGCCGACACGATAGACTTCCTCCATCCTTTCCGCGAGAGCTATCACAGTCAGTTTTTCCGTGAGCCCGAGCTCTGCAAGAGCCTCGTATGCAAAGGCAAGCTGCCCTTTGCCGCCGTCTATGACCACGAGCTGAGGCAGGTCCTCGGGATTCTCCGTCAGCATGCGGGAATATCGTCTGTTAACGACTTCCTTCATCGTGGCATAGTCGTTTGCACCGACCACGGTCTTGACCTTGAAATGCCTGTAATCCTTTTTGGAAGGCACAGCATTGCGGAATACCACGCAGGCTGACACCGGATTGGTTCCCTGGATGTTGGAATTGTCGAAACACTCGATGTGGACCGGGAGTTCCTTCATTCCTATCTGTTTCCGCAGAGACTCCATCACCATATTCCTGTAACTGTCCGGATCGGTGTGTTCCCTCTGTAGAAGAGCATTCAGCTGCATTTCCTTTGCATTCTTGGCGCTCAGTTCCAGAAGCGACAGCTTGTCACCGCGCACAGGGACACGGAATTCGATGCCTTCCGGCTCTATGTCAGGCCTGAAAGGAACGACCACTTCACGGGACAATGTCCCGAACTTAGCCTGAACCTCACCTATGAAGGTTGCAAGGACCGCCTCCGCTTCCTCCTCGATCATCATCCTGAACCCGAGATTGAGAGACTGTATCACGGCACCGCCGCGCACCCTCATGAAATTGCCGAAAGCCTCACCGGCATCCATGATGAGGGAGAACACATCCACATCTCCTATAGCGGAATTCATTATCACGGACTTGCTGTAGTGGCTCTCAAGCGAGACCATCTTCTCCTTATAGGTCTGTGCCTGCTCGAAATCCATCCGTCCGGCTGCCTCCTGCATGAGGGTCTTGTAATGCCTTATGACCTCCTGCCCTCCGCCTTTGAGCATGCTCACTATCTCTTCTATGTTGTCGTTATACTCCTTCTGAGAAATGGCGCCGATACAGCAGCCTCTGCATTTTCCTATATGATAGTTCAGACATGGACGGAACTTGCCCCTCAGGATTGCATCGGAAGTGATCTTGAGATTGCAGGTACGCAGTGGATAGACGCTATGGAAGAACTCCACGAGATTACGCGCATGAACCACACTGCTGTAGGGACCGAAATAACGGGAACCGTTCTTGACAAGACGGCGGGTGAGAAACACCTTCGGGAACTGGTCGGCACTGACACATATCCACGGATACGTCTCGGAATACTAAAGAGAAGTGTTGTAGGGGGACTTGAA
>CAYXMV010000176.1:0-2140 GCA_964466235.1 uncultured Muribaculaceae bacterium
TTGAAACCAATGCTCAGAAGGCCCTGACGATGGCATCTGGCATCAAGGCACATCTTAATGAAGTGACTCATCTCGGCATCAGGGCAGAAGGCCTTGACACTTTGGAATCCGAGGCAAAGAAAGCAATCGAAATGATCCAGGAAGTCGATCAGCTTCGACAGACCGTATCCGAAAAACTTCAGGCGGCAAATGAGAAACTTGCGGATGTAAAGGAACTGGCAATGGGATACCGTCAGACCATCAAGAATAACTTCCCTATGGAGAAATGGGAACACTTTGGCATAATGGACAAAAGATAGGATTACCTATAGAACAGAAAATGACCGCAGCTTAATACGGAGGCTGCGGTCATTTTTTCTTCAGCATTCATGTTTTTCGCACAAAAAATCATTTAATCGGGTCAAAAATCAAAAAATAAGCGTACTTTTGTGAGATTGAACAAATGTACGCAATTTTTTATGAATCTTACCGTAGGTTAAATAGATGAAGAAACTGCTTGTCTTTTTGGGGGTTGTCCTTACGACAATCGGCTCTGCAGTCAGGGCGCAGGAAGTTGACAGTACTGCGACATTGCAGAAGTCATCCTGGGGGGATGCAAACGAGATGGAAGTCACTGACTACATTCCGGACATATCATTAGATATGCGGGGTGGTTATGCACAGGACTTCTCTGAAGGTACCGGCCGGTTTTTCGGCGACGGGCTCTATCTCGACATAAACGGAACGATAGGCAGCGGATTTTCCTACAGCATCAATCAGCGTCTGGCCTCGTCTTACTACGACGACAATTCCGGATTCAACGGAACCAACTGGCTCACACTCACCTATGAAATCGGCGATTTCGCCTTCACGGCCGGCAAGGACGGACTCCTCGTGGGCAGCTTCGAGTATGATGCATACGATCTCGACACCTATTACGACATGAATTCCATGTTCTACAACATGCTTGACTGCTGGCAGTGGGGGGTCTATGCGACATGGTATCCTGCAGATGACCATGAAATCAGCATACAGGTTGCCAATTCGCCGTTTGCATACGGTGAGCCGAATCTTTTCGCATACGCTGCAGCATGGAGAGGGGCCTGGGATTTCTATGAATCGTATTGGACCGTAAACCTTTGGCAGACAGAACCGAAGCATTATGTCAAGGCCCTCAATCTCGGCAACCGTTTCTTTATAGGAGACTTCACATTAGACCTTGAATACATGACCCGCGGAGCGGAAATCAAAGGACTTTTCACCAAAGATTTCACGCTTCTCGCCGCTCCGTCATACAACATCCTGGACCGTCTGCGTGTATTCGGCAAGTTCGGATGGGAGCGCACGGCCGGAGACCTGCCTTATGAATTAGCCTATGAGGAATGTCTCGGAAGCGACTATCTGTTCTATGGAGCAGGTATAGAGTTCCTTCCGACCGAGGATGTAAGGCTCCACGCGGCATGGGCAGGGAACAATTTCGGAGGGAACAGGCTCGAGATCGGCCTGACATGGAAGATGAACCTCACAAAGACAGCAAAGAACATATTCACCAGACTTAACAAGTAAAAGATGAAAGAACACATCATCGAGCTCAAGCACATCTCAAAGAGCTTCGGAGACAAATGCATCCTCAACGATGTAAGCCTCTATGTGAACAAAGGGGAATTCCTCACCATCCTCGGCCCGTCCGGCTGTGGAAAGACCACTCTGCTGAGGCTTCTTGCAGGCTTCGGATCGGCTGATTCGGGTGAGATACTCATCAACGGGACAGATGTCACGGGCACTCCCCCGCACGAACGTCCGGTGAATACTGTCTTTCAGCGTTATGCCCTCTTCCCTCATCTTGACGTGTATGAGAACATAGCCTTCGGACTCAAGCTCCAGAAGGTGCCTACCGACGAGATAGACAAGAGAGTACGCAAGGTGCTCAAGATGGTGAGCATGACCGACTACGAGGACAGGGACGTGGAGTCGCTCTCCGGCGGCCAGCAGCAGCGTGTCGCCATCGCCCGCGCCATCGTGAACCAGCCTAAGGTGCTCCTTCTCGACGAGCCTCTCGCAGCCCTCGACCTCAAGATGCGCAAGGACATGCAGATGGAGCTCAAGGAGACGCACCGCAAGCTCGGCATCACCTTCGTCTATGTGACCCACGACCAGGAGG
>CAYXMV010000177.1:0-2079 GCA_964466235.1 uncultured Muribaculaceae bacterium
AAACCGATGATTGGCTAAATCTCTGATTTGGGTGACGCAATGATAAAGTCAGGAACAGAAGGGTTTCAGGAGCGGAAATCTGGGGCGCGGGATGGAACGGCAGGCCGCGTACGGAGTTCAATATGTCGTATGATTTCGAGAAGATGGCTCTTGCAGGCATATCTCCGTATTCCTATTATTCTGCCTTACATTCCCAGCTTTATGACGAGGTCGTGACCTCTGTCAATACCGATGGGGAGATTACTGAGGTCGTCCTGCGTTCGTCCGATCTGGATGATTACGACTACTGGCATGTACTTAATGTACCTGTAAGCACAGATGAGTTGTCTGTTCCGCTTTCGTCGGTCGGGAGCATAGAAAAACGTCGGTCCGGCATAAGCATATCCAAGAATCTGCAGTCATACGAACTGAATGTATGTTTTGATTTCATCGGAAGCTATGAATTGTCACGCAGGGTGATAGGGGAGGCTGTCGATCACATGAATGACGTCATTCTTCCTGTAGGATACAAAGCGCATGATACGCAAGGAGGATGGTGGGAGGAAAACAAGGAGATGTATGCATGGCTGATATTCCTGATAATAGCTGTGATATTCGTTGCTCTTGCAGTCGCTTTCGAATCGTTGAAGTATCCTGCTGCCGTCATATTCATGATACCGGTCTCATTCATCGGTCTCTTCCTTACATTCGGGCTTTCGGATCTTTCCTTCGATCAGGGAGGATTCGCTGCCTTCGTGATGCTGTCCGGCATCGTTGTAAATGCCGGTATATATCTGATACATAGCTATATGAGTGTGTCGAACGAAAGTGGAGTCATAGTGCGTTATGGAATACGTAGTTATCTGAAGGCTTTCAGCCGTAAGTTCCGCCCTATATTGCTTACGATAATTTCGACTGTCCTCGGCCTGATACCTTTCCTTACGGACGGCCCAGAAGAAGTGTTCTGGTTTGATTTTGCTGTCGGCACCATTTCCGGAATGCTCTTCTCTATAATAGCCGTGGTTCTCGTTCTTCCGGTTTTCGTCGTCAGAACTGATTCCTTTGGAGATCGAGGATAATATGATTATTTTTGCCGTCAGAGTTTCGAATTCATGCATCTGATAGACTCATACATCGTATATCTCAGGAATGTCAGAAGATATTCCGAAAGGACGGTGTGTATATATAAGGAAGTATTGGACAGATATGTAGAACGTGTATCAGATGGTTCTACGGATTTTTCAGACAAGGATTTGATTGAGTCTTTAAATATGTCTGAAATAAGGAGTTATGAGGTTTATCTCATGAATGACTGCAAAATGATTCCACGTACGGTCGGTCTTCATCTATCGGCCTTGAGCGGGTTCTGCCGCTACCTTGTGAATCGGAATCTTATGAAATCCAATCCGGTGAGGTTGGTTGCCAAGCCGAAGGTGGAGAAGAGGCTGCCTTCATTCTATAAGAAGGAATCGATGGAGGAATATTTCAGTAATTCCGAGCATTCTGTTTCCCGTGAGGAACTTGACGGATTTCTTCAGGCTCCGCTGTCCGTTTCCGGAAAGAAGGCATACGAAAAGAGGCTTGCAAGGCTTATTGTCTCGGCCTTGTATTCTTTGGGAATCCGTCGCTCGGAACTTATCGGATTGACCGTCGGGAATATTGATTTTGGCCGAAAAGTTGTCAAAGTTCGCGGAAAAGGCGATAAAATGCGAGAAATTCCGCTCATAGTTTCATTGTCTGAAGAAATTTTATTATATTTGGAAGCAGTTGAGGCTTTGTGCGGAGGGGAAAGGTCTTTGAAAGAACCGCTTCTGGTCACATACAAGGGTGCAGCCCTGTATCCGTCGTATGTTGACAGGGTGATAAAGTCTGAGCTTAAGGATGTCAAGGGCATCACAGGACGCAGGTCCCCTCATGCCTTGAGGCATTCTCTTGCAACCGAACTGATGAATGAGGACACAGACCTTAATTCCATCAAGGAACTTCTCGGACATTCGTCACTTGCGGCTACTCAGATCTATACCCACAGCAGCATTGCCCGACTCAAGGATATTTATAAACAAGCCCATCCAAGGGCAAAAAACGGAGGTAAACATGGAG
>CAYXMV010000178.1:0-2072 GCA_964466235.1 uncultured Muribaculaceae bacterium
TACTCGAAAATTCATCATAATATTTCAAATGATAAAATTTTAAACAGTTTCTTACAAATATCGACATTTTTGGGAGTTTACACAATATTTTATAATTTTGTCTGAATTTATTCATACGTGTGCTGATGCAGATACCTGACATAATAATAGCCATTGACGGCTACTCTTCCACAGGAAAGAGTTCCTTTGCAAAAATCATAGCAAACGAGTTCTCTTTCCTATATCTTGATTCGGGCGCCCTTTACAGAGGCGTCACTCTCTTTGCGATTGAGAACGGCTTCATCACCGACGACTGTGCAATCGATGTCCCTGGGCTCGAAAAGGCCCTTGAAGGACTTGACCTGCATTTCGGTGAAGGCGGCACATATATCTGTGACAGATGCATAGAGAAGGACATCAGGTCGCTGGAAGTGGCCGGCAAGGTAAGCCCTATTGCCACGGTTGCCGTAGTACGTGACTATGTTGACCGGAAACTCAGGGAGTTCGGAAAGGACAAGAGGATCGTGATGGACGGACGTGACATAGGAACGACCGTCTTTCCTGAAGCTGAGGTCAAGCTGTTCATGACGGCAGACCCTATGGTCAGGGCGAAGAGAAGGGCGGCTGAGATGCCGGGTGCAGACATCGAAGAAGTGCTGAAGAATCTTCAGGAAAGGGACTATATTGATTCCCACAGGGAGGTATCTCCTCTGACGCAGGCCGCGGATGCTGTGGTCCTGGACAATTCCTATATGACGATGCAGGATCAGCTCGAGTGGCTGAAGGGCCTGATAGCCGAGCGTTTCAACCTATCCAAATGACCTATACCTATGCTGACTGTTGACATTGACAAGAATTCCGGTTTCTGTGCCGGAGTGATCAGAGCCATAAGCACGGCCGAAGAGTTTCTCAAAGAGAATGACGGCGCGTCGGAAGACGGCCGGAGGCTTTTTTCCTTAGGAGCCATCGTGCATAATGATGCTGAGTTGTCAAGGCTTGTCAATCAAGGACTTGTGACTATTGACAACGAGGATCTCGATGATATGGTAGAGGCTGATGGAGAGGTGCTTCTGATCAGGGCTCATGGCGAACCTCCTCAGACATACGAAAAGGCCGATGCCTTGGGGTTCGAGATCATAGACTGTACCTGTCCTGTGGTGCTGAAGCTTCAGCAGAGGATAAGGGAGGCCTATGAGAGGTTCCGGACGCTCGGGAGCGGACAGATCATCATCTTCGGAAAGATCGGTCATGCAGAAGTTCTCGGCCTGGTGGGGCAGACTGACGGTACGGCTGTGGTCGTCGAGAACATCGCCATGCTTGAGAATGCCGTCGCGGAAGGTACCGTGAAGCTCGATGTGCCGACCGAAGTGTTCAGTCAGACCACTAAGAGTCCTGCAGAATATCAGAGTTTGTGTGCAAGGCTTGAGGAGGAAATGGCCAAATACAATGAGCTGTCAGTGGAAAGATTCAAGGGAAGAGGACTCCTGACCGTAAACAACACCATCTGTTCCCAGGTGGCGACACGCCACGAAAGACTCTCCAGATTTGCTCTTGAACACGATGTGATAGTCTTTGTCTCAGGCAAGGCCAGTTCCAACGGCAAGGTTCTTTGCGAACTTTGCAAGTCTTTGAACATCAGGACGTACCATATTGATTCCACAGCTGAGATAAAGCGTGAATGGTTCAGGGCTGACGACAGGGTCGGGGTCTGTGGAGCCACATCCACTCCGAAATGGCTGCTTGAGGAAGTGGCCGAGCATATCCTCGATCTCAACAAATATGTTCCCGAATGGGAGGAACAATACGGTGAAAAGACTGACAATCAGTAGGGAACTGTTAAAGTTTTACTTCGAAATGATTATTGGTGCGGAAAAGGCGGATTTCTCATAAAATCTCAAATGATAATAACTTAACGGTTTCTAAAAATTTGTATAGATAAGGACAATTTTATAATTTTGCAGCCGATTTTTCGGAAGCGTTCCGGGACATCGCCCAAAAGGATATTTAGAAACTGTTTAAAATTTTATCATTTGAAATATTATGCCGAAAAGGCGCATAATAGGCAAATAGATTTATTCAGTTTCAACAATTAA
>CAYXMV010000179.1:0-1991 GCA_964466235.1 uncultured Muribaculaceae bacterium
GCTTTCGCTCTTACATGTCCTCTGATCACAAAGGCGGACGGCGGAAAGTTCGGAAAGACGGAGAAGGGCAACATCTGGCTTGACCCTGAGCGCACATCCCCTTACCAGTTCTATCAGTTCTGGCTCAATGTATCCGATTCTGACGCAGAGAAGTATATCAAGATCTTCACAATGCTCAGCAAGGAGGAGATCGATGCAGCAATAGCACAGCATGCAGAAGCACCGGAGCGCCGCGAGCTCCAGAAGCTCCTTGCCAAGGAGGTGACCACCATGGTTCATGGCGCCGCAGAGTATGAGAATGCCATCGCCGCTTCTCAGATGCTTTTCGGAAACGCCACAAAGGAGGCCCTCATGAATCTTGACGAAAAGACTTTCCTCGCAGTATTTGACGGTGTGCCTACATTCGAGGTTGCTGCAGAGAAGTTCCCTCTCGGAATAATCGACCTGCTCGCTGCAGAGTCGCAGGTGTTCCCGTCAAAGGGTGAGTGCCGCAAGATGATCCAGGCAAACGGCGTGAGCATCAACAAGGAAAAGGTGGCTGACATCAATGCCCGGATCGGCAGCGAGTCATTCATCAACGGCAAGTATGTCCTTGCACAGAAGGGTAAGAAGAATTACTTTATTATAAAGGTGGTTTAATGGAAAAGAATGTTGAGAGTACGAGGCAGCTGAAGGTTGCCAAGGAAATTCAGAAGGTGATGGCCGAGGTCATCAGAAGCAAGGGGATGGCAGCGTTCGGCGGCGCTCTTGTTTCAGTGAGCGGGGTGAAGATCAGTCCGGATCTTTCTGTTGCGAAGATATATGTGAGCATATTTCCTTCGGACAAGGCTGAGGCTGTGATGGAGGCCCTTCAGGAGAACTGCAGGGCTCTGCGCGGCGAACTCGGCGCCAAGGTCGGAAAGCAGCTGCGTATAGTGCCAGAAATCGCTTTCTTCCTTGACAGCTCGCTGGATTATGTGGAGCACATTGAGGAACTGCTGAAAAAATAAAGATTTCCCGACTCTCTAAGCTTGCTCGAAATGACAGGGTAAAGACCGGCACGGGATGGCAGTTTGAGAATTATCCGAGACAGATGAAGTTAGCGCCGTTCATAGCAGGAAGGTATCTTTTCGCCAAAAAATCACATAATGTGATCAATATAATTTCGGCGATAAGCGCCATAGGCATGGCTATAGGAACAGCTGCACTCATAATAATCCTGTCGGTATATAACGGGTTCGACTCGCTCATCAGATCTATGATGAGCAATGTCGAGCCCGATCTTATGATAACCCCTGCAACTGGAAAGGCATTTGTGCCAGAAGGCGAGGTGTACGACTGGATATATGAACAGGAGTCGGTCAAGAACATGTGCTGCGTACTGCAGGAACAGGTTTTCATAAGCTATGACGGCAAGCAGGGCCTCGCAAAGGCCAAGGGTGTGGATTGGATATATGAAGAGGAGTCGCCGCTGAAGGACCACCTCACGGAAGGCACCTTCACCCTCCACAGAGGTGACATTCCTCTTGCATCGGTCGGCGCCGGACTGGCATACGAGATGGGCATAAGCCCCCGCTTCCTCGCCGGCATAGAATTGTACTTCCCTACCCGCACAGGTCGCATATCCCTCGCCAATCCCGCCTCATCGCTGCAATCCGTAAAAGTCTGGCCATCAAGCATTTTCTCCGTAAGCAGCGATATAGACGCAGACCTGATGATACTTCCTCTCGAGACAATGCGCGAACTGCTCGAATACGAGGAAGAAGTGTCTGCAGTGGAAATCCGTCTTGCAGACAGTTCGGACATCCGCGAACTCAGGAGACTCCAGAAGGAGATCAGCGGAATGCTCGGGCCTGACTTCGAGGTCAAGGACAGGTTCCAGCAGAACGAATCCCTCTACAGAATGATGAAATACGAGAAGGCGGCTATCTATATGATTCTGATCTTCATCATCATAATAATCGCATTCAACATATTCGGAAGTCTGTCCATGCTCATAATCGAGAAGAAGG
>CAYXMV010000180.1:0-1990 GCA_964466235.1 uncultured Muribaculaceae bacterium
TATTCAGTTTCAACAATTAATGATTTTTCGGAGAAAAATTTAAACAGTTTCTTAGATACCATGAAAAGAATCATCATTTTATTGACGTTTATCGCGTCAGCCCTCTGCATCAGCGGATGCGGCCTTACAAACAACCTTTCTCAGAACCACTATGTCAACCAGACAAGCGTAGTGCTTTCAAGCAACAACTTCCACATTGTCAAGACAGTCAGCGCCGAGGTCAGTGCATCATACTGGTTCGGAATCGGAGGACTGAGCAAGCATGCCCTCAAGGACAATGCTGTAGCTGAACTCACAAGGAAGGCTCAGCTTACCGGAAATCAGGCCCTCATAAACGTAACGGTCAAAAGGTCGGATGAATTCATATTGATATTCAGAAAGACGACATTCTATGCGGAAGGAACCGTCATAGACTTCGACAGATAGACATTCAACACTCATTATGGCACAGAAACCATCTATACCGAAGGGAACAAGAGACTTCGGCCCAGCCGAAATGGCTGGCCGCAACTATATTTTCGACACCATACGTTCGGTGTTCAAGACATACGGGTACGCACCGATCGAGACACCTTCGATGGAGAATCTCAGCACCCTCCTCGGCAAATACGGAGAGGAAGGGGACAAACTTCTCTTCAGGATTCTCAACTCGGGAGATGCCTTCTCGGGAATCGATTATGAATCTTTCCGCATGGAAGAAGGCGGGAACAGCTACAACAGCAAGGCGCTTTCGCTGAAGGTGTGCGAGAAAGGTCTGCGCTATGACCTCACCGTGCCTTTTGCACGATTCGTGGTCCAGCACCAGAACGACATCACGTTCCCGTTCAAGAGATTCCAGATACAGCCCGTATGGCGTGCAGACCGTCCTCAGAAGGGCCGCTACAGAGAGTTCTACCAGTGTGACGTGGATGTCATAGGCTCCACATCACAGCTCAACGAGCTCGAACTCGTGCAGATCGTTGACAGGGTGTTCACCCTCTTCGACGTGAATGTCTGCATCAAGATCAACAACCGCAAGGTTCTTACCGGTATGGCCGAAATATGCGGATTTCCCGAGAAGGTGGTTGACATCACCGTAGCCATCGACAAGATAGACAAGATCGGCCTTGAGGCTGTGGAAGCCGAGATGAAGGAGAAGGGCCTTTCCGATGAGGCGGTATCCGTGATCCGTCCCGTCCTTAAACTTTCGGGCTCCACTTCGGACAAGATTGCCGTTATGAGAGACCTTATGAGCGGTAAATCGGCCTCAGGCTTAGTTTCAGAGACCGGCCTCAAAGGTCTTGACGAACTCGAGGAACTCTTCGGATTCATCGATGCTGCAGGCATCCGCCACGACGTGGAGATTGATCTATCGCTCGCGCGAGGCCTCAACTATTATACCGGAGCCATATTCGAGGTAAAGGCCAAGGATTTTGCCATAGGAAGTATCTGCGGAGGCGGTCGTTATGACAACCTTACAGGTATATTCGGACTTCCTAACATGTCCGGAGTTGGCATATCTTTCGGTGCGGACCGCATATATGATGTGCTCAAAGGTCTCGACAAGTTCCCATCTGAGGTAACATCAACTACTAAGCTTCTGTTTGCCAACATGGGAACCGATGAACTCAGGTATCTGATTCCAGTAGTGAAGTCATTGAGGGAAACCGGTATAGCCTGCGAGATCTATCCTGAACAGACCAGACTCAAGAAGCAGTTCGACTATGCCGACAAGAAGTCTATCCCGTTCCTTTCCATCGTAGGAGGCAATGAGATAGCAGAGGGTGTGATCAATGTGAAGAATCTTGCTACCGGAGAGCAGAGGTCATTCGGCAAGGATGACATCGACGGAATCCTCGCATTCCTGTCATAATCCGCTTTGATGGCATTTCGTTCATGATTGCATTGAAGTAGAGGAATAGCATTCCCTTTGCAATTCAGGACGAAGCAGAGGAATTAGAAACTGTTTAAAATTTTATCATTTGAAATATTATGATGAATTTTCGAGTAG
>CAYXMV010000181.1:0-1924 GCA_964466235.1 uncultured Muribaculaceae bacterium
GCACTTCGTGTCAAAAGGTATATTGAGCAAGGAGAATGGAAAAACATTCCACGACCTGTTTGAGAAAAGGCATAGTGGAGATTACGATGATTTTGTTTTCTGTGATCAAGAAATGATTGATGAACTATATCCGCGAACTGTGAAGTTCATTGATGATGTAAAGACCCTCATACAGTAATGATTATGCAGCAATTTTCATCTTCGGAAACGGAGGTGATTTTACGTTGAGTCCCGTTTTGTTGCCACGGCTGGCAAATAAAATATAAAAAAGGACACCGTCACGGCGTCCTTTTTTATATGCCTCTATCAGTGAGGCGCCCTTCTGTCGAATCCCGATAGGGAATTGCACACATTTTTCTTAGAAATCAGAGACTCGCAGAAAGAGACGAATAAGATTCTTAACCGAAGGCAAAGGTCGTTGTTCGTGATAATATTGCAGTTGTCCCGTTTGTTGTTTTTGCTGTTGTTTTTGCTGTTGTAGGTTGTTTTACGTGTGTTTTTCTATGGAACAGGGTCATAACCGTGACCTCCCCATGGGTGACACCGCAAGATTCTCCTTACGCTCAGATACAGCCCTTTTACGGGGCCATGTTTCCTGAATGCTTCAAGGGCATACTGCGAACATGTGGGAGTGAAGCGGCAGCTCGGCGGCTTGAGCGGAGAGATGCAGACCTGATAGAATCGTATCAGGAAGATGAACGGAGATATGAGGATCTTCCGTATCATGCTGCCGGTCTTATTCATGGCTTTCAAGCGATCTGTTGATTCTGTCGATGATATGTCCGACGGCAGAATGAATCTGACCGTAGTCCTGGATTTCTTTTGTCGGATAGATGAAAAGGATATCGACTCCGTGTGAGGCCTGGAGGCTGTGCTTCTGTCTGCGCCAGCTTTCCCTTATCCTTCGTTTGAGCAGATTGCGCTTGACGGCGCGCTTGAACAACTTTTTGGGCACAGACACCATGATGCGGCTGAATGCCTCGCCGTTGTCAGGCTTCCAGATATAGCGGAGTCCCGACACACTTCCGTGACGCCCCTCGGCAAGAAGCTTTTCGATGCCGGTCTTGCCGCACAATCTTTCTTTTTTGGGAAGAGTATCGGTGCGCTGTGCGTTGTTCACTTTCAGTCTTTTGACAGATAAATCTCGAGGGCCTTTGCTACGGAAGGGATTTCCGGGGTCGGAGCCGATATTTCAATGCTGAGTCCGGCTTCTTCCATCGCTGTTACTACGGATTTTCCGTATGAAATGAATTTTATGTCTCCCGGAGTGAAGTCAGGATAGTTTTCATACAGGGACTTCACATCGGCAGGGTTGAAGAGCACCATCAGGTCGAATGACTTGATGTCAAGCGCCTTGAGATCCTGAGGTACCGGCTTTACGAATACGGCTGTGGCGAAATCGAACTTCTGTGTCTCGAATATCTTGGTCACGGCGTCCTTTGTATTCGACTCTGCTGTCGCGATGAGGAATTTCTCGCCCTTGTGCTTGGGGCCGATGAGCCCTATTATGGAGTTCGGTGTACCGTCGCCGAAGAATATCTTCCTTTTCCTATAGACGATATGCTTCTGGAGATAGTTTGCCACCGCTTCTGTGGTGCAGAAGTATTTCATTGTTTCAGGTACCTTCACCCTGAGCTCTTCACAGAGCTGGAAGAATGCATCGATGGTGGTGCGGGCAGAGAACACGATGGCCGTATGGTCAAGGATATTGATTCTCTGTGCACGGAATTCTCTGGAACTCAGCGGTTCCATCTTGAAGAACGGCTGGAATTCAAATGACGCTCCGAATTTTTCTTCTATTGTCGTATAGGGTGATGCCGCTTTGGGCTGCTGCTGTGATATTAGTATTTTCTTTCCGCTCATTATGCCTAAGAAACTGTTTAAATTTTTCTCCGAAAAGTCATTAATTGTTGAAACTGAATAA
>CAYXMV010000182.1:0-1800 GCA_964466235.1 uncultured Muribaculaceae bacterium
GGAATTAAGACAAATAAGGCTCCTGTGTATGGTACATTCGATACTGATGCCGGAACCTTGACTGTCTCTGATGAGCAGTACTGTCTGAGCACCGTTGACTATGTCTATGACGAGAATTATGATTTTGTCATTGGAGATGACGGTCAGCCTGTAGTTCAGGGACTCGAAATATACTTTATAACAAACTCAAATGATGGAGAACCGCTCGTACTTAAGATGAACGAGAGCGGTGTACTGTCTGAACCGTCAATCTGGTTTGGTTTCTATGGATCTTGGGAAATTGACGGTAACGGGTATTATGATATGTATGTTGATTTCTATGCTGAAAAGGTTGAAGTTGAAGCAACTGCAGCAGTTGCAGAGGCCAAGGCAGCTTTGGGTAGAAAGCCGATGACAGCAGGACGTACTGTTCTTAAATAATTTTCAAGGGGACGGGCGGTGAAACGCCCTTCCCCTTCCAAATATACTGTTCAACAGACATGAAACGCCTATATCTGATCGCGTTTGCGCTTTTCCTGACGCTTTGCAAGGCCTCTGCGCAGGACTATAGTCCAACAACCACCTGGCCATATCTGTACAAGGATTTTACTGCGGGTGAACTCAAAAGACATGTCGGGGCTCCGGTTGAAGGGGTGTTCAATGTTCATCTTGGCAATGGTTCCCTTCATTTTATAGAGGATGGAATGATCCGTGTAGCGTCACCGCTTGAGGTGTTTTCCGTGAAGATAGGCATGGATTATTATGCAAATGTCGGAGGTGTCATCATGAAAGTGATGACCCGTTCGGACAATGGTTTTGTTGCAGAAGAGGTGGTGGCTGATTTTGCTGCTCTGAACAGCACCGGAGGCGCCTATGGCTCGTCCTCCAATTCCATTTCCACACAAGCGCTATCCTCGCTTGAAGGTATAGGAGGCGGTCTCTCCAACATGAATCACATGGAACTCAAGAACTCAAAAGACGAGGGGGAAGTGCTTCCTGTGATCAGGAAACTGTATCTTGTATTCCCGGACAGGAGGGTCTATGCGACCAGGAAGGATGTCTCTGCCATCGATGGTATCGACAAAAAGGCACTGAACGCCTTTATCAAGGAGAATGGTGTCAAGTGGAAGGATCCTCAGTCTCTGTTGCTGCTTCTGGATTATGTTGCACAGCATAAAGGATATTGAATATGAATTTAAAGCAGATTATATTTTATGCCACAATTCTGCTCGTGACAATGGGATGCTCCCGTGAGGCGGTTCCGGAGTCTGTCGGGGAGGAGATCACTAATGACGTGGTTCAGGCCATCGTTCCCGGAGAGGCTATTGTGCTTTTCTCTGAAGAAATGATGGAACTCGTTGAAGATGACCTGAATATGGGTAATGTCGAGACAAAGTCGGCTGAACTCAACGGCCTGAAACAGCAGCTCGGTGTCGCTTCTATGACGAGGGTGTTCCCTCATGCCGGAGAATTCGAGCCCAGAACGCGGGCAGAGGGACTTCACAGATGGTATAAACTGACTTTTGACCCTTCCGTGCCTGTCACGAAGGCATCCGACGAGATATCTTCCATCCCGGGAGTGGAATTGGTCGAGCCTGTCCGTAATGTAAGAAATACAGCAATGTTCGATGACCCGAGGGAAGGGGAGCAATGGCATTATTATAATCCGGGCACCAAGGACGGATTTTCTGCCGGTGCGGATATAAATGTGTCGTCAGTGTGGGAAAGCTATACGACCGGAAATCCTGATGTCATCGTCTGTGTCGTGGACGGAGGTATCGACTATTCGCATGAAGACCTTGCTGCCAATTATGTCGGCGG
>CAYXMV010000183.1:0-1656 GCA_964466235.1 uncultured Muribaculaceae bacterium
GCCTTGATTTTTATATCAACTGGCATAAAATCGGAAGATTTTATGTAAGTTTGTATTCAAAAGTGTTTCAGATACAGATATTTGACTTTGAAAAGAGAAATAAGAGACATATTGCTGAGAGTTTCCATAATTCTGACGACATTTTCATGTTGTCATTTTTCTGAGGCGCAGGAGATACGGATACCAGAGAGATGGGACTTCACGGATGTCCCTCCCGTCAGGGGCCGCGACACCCTGACCATCGTGGTACTCGGCGACGTCATGATGCATTCAAGGCAGATCGATGATGCCCGACAGGAGGACGGGAGCTACCGTTTCGACTGCTTCAGGCATATCCGGGGAATGATAGGTGCCGCCGACATCGCGATAGCAAACATGGAATTCACACTTGCCGGAGAACCGTATTCCGGATACCCGGCCTTTTCCGCCCCGGACAGTTTTGCAGAATATGCGGCAGACTGCGGCATAGACATATTCCTGACCGCCAACAACCATATACTTGACAAGGGAAGCGAAGGCGCGGCAAGGACATTGGAGATATACGGGAAGCTCGGGATAAGACATACCGGAACATCGGCAGACCAGATTCAGAAAGACAGCATACACCCGCTGATGACAGACAGGAAAGGATTCAGGTCAGCCATCGTCAACATGACATACGGCACAAACTCCGGCGGAACCGCAGCATGGCCGAAGGTAAATTACATCGGAGCGGAGGAAGATCTCGGAAAGGCCATAGCGAAGGCATCAGAAATGGGAGCGGAAACGATCATCGCATTCCCTCACTGGGGTAACGAATACGAGCTCCGGCATTCTGCGCGCCAGGAAAAGACTGCAGCATGGCTTGCCGGAAAAGGAGTTGACATAATAATAGGTGCCCACTCTCATGTAGTGCAGGATTTCCAGAAAATCGGGGAGAACAGCATTCCCGTGGCATATTCATTGGGGAATGCCGTATCCAACATGAGCGCAGCCAATACGCAGATAGGCCTTATGGCAACTGTCCGCATCACAAGGGATGACACAGGCAAGGCTACGGTATTGCCGATTGAATTCACATACCTCTGGTGCTCAAGGCCGGGCGGATATACAGACACCTATATGGTGCTGCCGGTAAAGGACTTCATCGGTACAAGAGAAGAATGGACCGGCGGATGGGAATACGACAAGATGATCGACACATATCATAACGTAATATCTGAAACAGGAATAAGACCATAATGAACAACAGAAAGACCATAAGGCTTGAAGCCATCGACCCCATCGAGATCTATGGGGCGGCCAACAAGAATCTCGAAGCGCTATGCGGCTGGTTTCCGGAACTGAAGGTTGTGGCCAGAGGAAACGAAATAATCCTTGAAGGAAGTGAAAAGGACAGGGAGGAATTCGAAATCAAGCTGCGCATGCTCATCCAGAGGCGCCAGCACAAGATGAACATAACGCCGTATGATGTGGAAGATCTATTTGACGGTGAGAGTTCGCCTGACAGATTCAAGCTCTGCGGACAGTCCGTGATCGTTCACGGCAATGACGGCAAACCGATAAAGGCCCGCAACAGGACGCAGGAGGAAATGGTCAGGTCTTATTTCGAGAACGACCTCATTTTTGCTGTCGGTCCTGCAGGTCCGGGAAAGACGTACATAGCCATAGCATAGG